>NZ_JAPFQV010000009.1:0-139098 GCF_033804685.1 Micromonospora sp. RTP1Z1 | reverse complement strand
ACTGATCCGCCTCGCCGGCCACACCAAGATCAAACAAGTCCTGGAGCGACTCCACGGCAACAAACTACTAATCCTGCCCCTGCTCACCGCATCCCGAACATGATCAACTGACTTTGCTTTACCCCTGAGTGTCCCGTGACCCTGATCGGTTTACGTCGCGAACAACTCGAAAGTAAACCGGTCACGGTCACGGGACACTAACTGGGTCGGGACCGCGATGGGGGCGGAAAACCTCCAGGCGGAGTCGGATGCTTTCCGGCTTCCGACCGCCGACGGCGTTGCCTAGCGTCGATCGTGTGATCGAACTACGTGAGCTGACGAAACGCTACGGCGACCGGGTCGCCGTCGACGGGCTGAGCGTCCGGGTGCAGCCGGGGGTGGTGACCGGCTTCATCGGCCCGAACGGATCCGGCAAGTCGACGACGATGCGGATGATCCTCGGCCTAGATGCCCCGGACCATGGCGAGGCACTGATCGGCGGCGTCCGGTACCCGGACCTGAACTGGCCGTTGAAGACGGTCGGCGCGCTCCTCGATGCCGGGGCGTTCCATCCCGGCCGCAGCGCCCGTGCGCACCTGACCGCGCTGGCCGCGAGCAACGACATCCCCGGTTCCCGGGTCGAGCAGGTGCTGCGCATCGTCGGTCTGTCCGACGCGGCAACGCGGCGTGCCGGTACGTACTCGCTCGGCATGCGCCAGCGGCTCGGCGTCGCTGTGGCCCTGCTCGGCGACCCGGGCGTCCTCCTGCTCGACGAGCCGGTCAACGGACTGGATCCGGAGGGCATCCGCTGGATCCGGGACCTGCTGCGCGGACTCGCCGCCGAAGGCCGGACGGTGTTTGTGTCCAGCCACCTGATCGCCGAGATGGCGCTGACGGCCGACCGGCTGGTGGTCATCGGCCGCGGCCGGCTGCTGGCCGAGACGACCGTCGCCGAACTCGCCGCCGGCGACGACAGCCTGGAGGACGCGTTCTTCCGGCTCACCTCACAGGCCACCGACTATCGCGGAGTGGGAGCGTCATGAACGGGTACGGATTCCGGCACGCGGCCCGGATGGAGCGGATCAAGCTGAGCAGCGTCCGGTCGACGTGGTGGCTGGCGATCGCTGCGGTGGTCTCGATGGCCGCGGCCGGGGCCGGGGTGGGATTCGGGTACCGATCGCACACCCCGGTCGCCACCGCCGCCCAGATCCTGAACAACAGCCTCGGCGGCGCCATTGTGGCCCAGCTGCTCCTCGGAGCGCTCGGCGTCCTGATGGTGACCGGCGAATACGGCACCGGGATGATCCGCTCGACGTTCGCCGCCGTCCCGCGGCGTCGGATCGTCTTGGCCGCGAAGGTCGCCGTGTGCGGCGGCGCGGCTCTCACCGTCGGCCTGGTCGCGAGCTTCGCCGGCTATCTGAGCGGGCAGCTCGCGATCCGCGGCACCGCCATCCCGGCCGCATCCCTCGGAGACCCGGCGATCCTGCGCGCGGTCACGCTGACCGGCGTTTATCTGGGCGTCACCGCGCTGATCGGGGTCGGCATCGGGACGATCGTGCGGCACTCGGGCGCCGCGATCGGCACGCTGTTCGGTCTGATGTTCGTCCCGATGATCGTGGCCGGCCTGTTCGGCGAGAGCGGAATCCAGGTCGGCCGCTTCGTCCCGCTGTTGATGCTGCTCAACTCGATCGCGGTGACCTCGCCGGTACCCGGGCTGTTCTCCAGCTGGATCAGCGCGCTGCTGATGTGCGGGTACGCGACGGTAGCGATTCTGTGCGGCGGCGTGCTGCTCCGCCATCGCGACGCGTGACCAGCGACAATGGGCTGATGACCGCGCTGCGCGCTCCGTTCACCACACTGGCCCTGCGCCGGGCGGTGTTCTGCGTCGTCGGCGTGGTCAGTGCGGCCGCGATCCTGAGCGTACCGGCGATCGTGCCGGCCCTGGGCGTCCTCATCCTCTGGGCGACCGGAGCCATGTCCAACCAGCCCGCACCTGCCGTCGCACCGGTGTTCCTGGTCCTGTTTCCGCTCACCATCGCGCTCCTGGTCGTGCTGGCCGCCCCGATCGGGCGCGCGATGGGAGCCGTGCATCGCTCACTCGCCGACCGGCTGCTCGACGTGCACGTGGACGCCCCGCCGCCCCGGCTCTCGAAGCGGATCAGCGTCGTGGTCTCCGACGGACCGGGCTGGCGCACCGTCGGGTACGGCCTGCTCAAGGTGCCACTGGCCATCCCCGAGGGCTACGGCGCGTTCTGCTACGTGTTCGGCCTGGTCAACCTCAGCTACCCGGTGTGGTGGCCGCTGTTTCGCAACCACCCGGCCGGAACGCGCCTCGGACCGGTGTGGGCGCTGACGCCGTTCGGCACTATCGGTACGCGGACGTTCGCCGGAACGTTCCTCATCGCCGCGGCCGGCCTCGCCATGCTGCTGGTCGCACCGTGGTTGATGCGGGCCGGTACGACACTGGACCTTGCCGCGATGCGACGGCTGCTCGGTCCGCGTCGGCTCGCCGAGCGGGTACGCGAACTGCAGGTCACCCGGGCCCGCGCGATCGACGACGCGGCCGCGATGATGCGCAGGCTGGAACGGGACCTGCACGACGGCGCGCAGATCCGGCTGGCCACGCTGGCGATGAACCTCGGCATGGCGACCGAGAAGCTCGGTGTCGACGGCCCGCCACCCGACCTCCCACAGGTCCGCGAACTGGTCGCGCTCGCCCACCGCGGAGCGAAGGATGCCCTCGCCGACCTGCGCGACCTGGTGCGCGGGATCCACCCGCCGGTCCTCGACAACGGTCTCGGCGACGCGCTGGCGACGCTCGCGACGAGCAGCGCCATCCCGGTCGCGGTGAACGTCGAGCTGCCCGACCGCCCGGCGCCCGCGATCGAGACCATCGCCTACTTCTGCGCCTCCGAGCTGCTCGCGAACGCGGCCAAACACAGCCGGGCGACCCGTATCGGGCTCGGCGTCGTCCGATCCGGCGAGCGCCTGATGTTGACCGTCAAGGACGACGGCATCGGCGGGGCGAACCCGGACGGTCCCGGCCTGTCCGGCCTGGCCCGCCGCATCGCCGTCGTGGACGGCCGGATGCGCGCACACAGTCCGACCGGTGGTCCGACCCGGGTCGAGATCGAGCTGCCCACACAGGTGTGAACGGAGGCGACGACATGCGGGTGGTGATCGCGGAGGATGCCGCGATGATGCGCGAAGGGCTGGTCCGGCTGCTCACCGACCGCGGTTTCGAGGTGTGCGCGGCGGTGGCCGACGCGGATGCGTTGCGGTCCGCGATTGCCGCCAGCGTACCGAATGTAGCCATCATCGACATCCGGATGCCACCGACGCACACCGACGAGGGACTGCGCGCCGCGATCGACATCCGACGCGACCATCCCGACGTCGGTGTGTTGGTGTTCTCCCAGTACGTGGAGACCCGCTACGCGACCCGCCTGCTCGCCGACCGGCCGACCGGCGTCGGATACCTGCTCAAGGACCGCGTCGCCGACGTCGCCGATTTCGTGGACGCGCTGACCCGGGTGGCATCCGGTGGCACCGCGCTGGATCCGGAGGTGGTCGGCCACCTGATGCGGGCCGGGCAGGACACGGCCGGGGTGGCGTCGCTGACCCCCCGGGAGCGTGAGGTGCTTTCGCTGATGGCCGAGGGACGATCCAACGCCGGGATCGCGTCGGCTCTTGTCATCACCTCCGGAGTCGTGGAGAAGCACGTGGCGAACATCTTCGCGAAACTCGGTTTGCCGTCCTCGGATAGCGACAACCGCCGCGTCCTGGCCGTCCTCCGCCACGTCAGCGGCGGCTGATGTCACGTAAAGACAACAGCATCACGATGCACTAGGTCGTTGGCAACCATCGATTTCTCCACAGTCAGGTGGAGTGGCGATGCTCGCGGACGCGTGCGGGCGCTATGCGCTGCTGGTCCGGTTCCTGGCCTACACGGGTCTGCGGTGGGGTGAGGCGTCGGCGCTGCGGGTATCGCGGCTGGATCTGCTGCGGCGTCGGGTCACCGTGGCGGTGGCGTTCGCGGAGGTCGGCGGGGAGTTGGTCGAAGGAACGCCGAAGAATCACCGGCGTCGGTCGGGCTGGCCGGACTGACTCCGCACGATCTGCGGCATTCGGCGGCGAGTCTGGCTGTGGCGGCGGGCGCCAACGTCAAGGCGGTGCAGCGGATGCTCGGGCACGCCTCGGCGTCGATGACCCTGGACGTGTACGCGGGTCTGTTCGGTGGCGACCTGGACGCGGTGGCCAACCGGCTGGACGAGGCGGTCGCGGCGCGGGATGCGGACTATTTGCGGACCGGCACCACGGACGGCAGCGTGATCAACCTCGGGAAACGGCGAAGCCCAGGTCGTTGACCTGGGCTTCTGTACCGAGCCGCCTGACGGAATCGAACCGTCGACCTACGCATTACGAGTGCGTCGCTCTAGCCGACTGAGCTAAGGCGGCAACGATCGTCAAGTGTACGGCACACCCCCGCCCCAGGCCGAACGGGATCCCCCGGCGCCGGGATCCGGACATCGAGGAATGTTGGGTCGTTCGTCGGACAGCGCTCGCACCGGGGCGGGACTACCCTGCGGCGGGTGAGCGACGATCACGTACCGGAACAGCAGCCGATCCCCGAGGCGCACCCGGGCGAGCGGGCGGCGCGCCGGCCGCTCAGCACGGATCCACTTGAGTTGGGCTTCGCACCGCGCAAGCCGGTGCCGTGGCTCGCACCGTTCCTGCTGATCAGCACCGGCATCCGTACGCTGCTGGCGATCCTGTTCGGTGCGTACCTGGACAAACGGGAGCTGCAGAACGCGTTTGGCGACGGGATTTTCCGTCAGGTCGGTCCCGACGGTGGGCTCTGGCTGGACTACGTCGCCGACCTGGGCGACGGCTTCGACTCGACCTACTCGGTCGCCTATCTGCTCGCCCAGCCTGAGCTGACGGTGGACGGGCACCGGTTGCCCCGGGCGCAGACCCTGGTGATGGGCGGTGACCAGGTCTATCCGTCGGCGTCCTACGAGGCGTACGAGGACCGGTGCAAGGGGCCGTACCAGGCCGCCCTGCCGGTGGCCCCGCCCGAGCGGCCGACGCTCTTCGCGGTCCCCGGCAACCACGACTGGTACGACGGCCTGACCGCCTTCCTGCGGCTCTTCGTCCGCTCCCGGGACCGGCACTTCGCCGGCTGGGGCACCGGCCAGTCCCGGTCGTACTTCGCGGTGGAACTGCCCGCGGGCTGGTGGCTGCTCGGCCTCGACGACCAGTCCGGGTCGTACCTGGACGACCCGCAGCTCACCTACTTCGACGAGGTGGCCCGCAAGCTCACCCCGCGGTCCCGGGTGATCCTGGCGGTGCCGGCGCCGACCTGGGTCAAGGCCGCGGACCATCCCACGGCGTACGACTCGATCGACTACTTCATCCGTACGATCATCGCGCCGACGGGGGCCCAGGTGCGGTTGCTGGTCTCCGGCGACCTGCATCACTACGCCCGCTACACCGGCCCGGACCGGCAGCTCATCACGAGCGGTGGCGGCGGCGCGTACCTCTATCCGACGCACCAGCTGCCGGAGCGGCTGGAGGTGCCGCCGCGGGACACGCTGTCCCGCCGGGCCAGCCGCACCCGCCCGTACGACCTGGTGGCCCGCTATCCGGAGAAGGCCCGCTCCCGGCGGTACGGCTGGGGCATCTTCGCCCGGCTGCCGTTCCGCAACCCAGGCTTCACCACCCTGCTCGGCACCCTGCACACGCTGCTGATGCTGGCGATGGCCGGGGTGGCGACGAATCGGGCGGGCACCACCGAGCAGCGGCTGTTCAGCGTGCCGCTGGTGATCATGCTGGTGGTGACGATGCTGAGCGCGGCGTTCTTCGCGAAGCCGCCCAGCGCGGGCGGGAAGCGGCACGCCCGGCACTGGATCCTCGGCGTGGGCCACGGGCTGGCGCAGGTGGCGTTGGCCGCCGCGGGCACCTGGGCCTGGTTGGAACTGCCCCTGTACGACTGGCCGTGGCCGTTGCCCGTGGTCGCGGCGGCGGTCGTCTACGGTCCGCTGATCGGTCTGGTGTCCAGCCAGGTGGTGGCGGCGTACCTGCTGATCGCGGGGGCGTTCGGGGTGAACGTCAACGAGCTCTTCGCCGGCCAGGGCATCGAGGACTCGAAGTCCTTCCTGCGCATGCGCATCGACCCGGACGGCACCCTGACGATCTATCCGATCGCGGTGGACAAGGTCTCCCACGCCTGGCAGCTCAACTCCGACCAGTCCCCCAGCGCCTCCTGGCTCACCCCCAGGACGCCGATGACCCCCCGCCTCGCCGAACCCCCCATCACCCTCACCTGACACCCATGCGAGGACAGGCGGTGGGGTCAGGAGGGATAGTGCTGGTCGTGGGCCTGGCGGGGGGCGCAGACGGAGGCTCGGCTGCAGGAGCAGCGGGAGCCGTCGGCGTCCAGGCGGACCGTCACCGAGTCGCGGGGAACGCTGTGGCCGACGACCTTGCCGTCCCCCTCCGGGGTGGTGACGCGGCTGCCGATGGCCGGGGCGGACTCCTGGAACCGCTGGTATAGCGGGTATCCTCTCTTGACCGTAGGTAGCACTTCATCTACCTTAATCAGCATGACCCCCACCGCACCCCGGATCAAGAGCGCCGCTCGACGTCGCGCCATGAAGGCTGCATCGCCGGCCATGAGTGCGCTTCGAGCCGTTCTCTACCTGCGGATGAGCATGGACAGGACCGGCGAGGGTGCCGGCCTGGAGCGCCAAGAGCAGGCATGCCGGGCGCTGGCCCTGGCCCGTGGCTGGGAGGTGGTCGAGGTAGTCGATGACACGATCTCGGCCACCACTGCCCGGCTTGCCGACCGCCCCGGCTGGCGGCGCGTGGTCCAGATGATCCAGACCGGCGAGGCAGACCTGATCGTGGCCTGGCACCTGGACCGGGTGACCCGCTCGATGAAGGATCTGGAGTCCCTGATCGAGATGGCGGTGGAGCAGAACGTTGGCCTGGCCACCGCCACCGGGGACATCGACCTGACCACGGACGTGGGTCGGATGGTCGCCCGCATCCTGGCCGCCGTCGCATCGGCAGAGACCGAGCGGAAGGCTGAGCGGCAGATCCTGGCCAACGACCAGCGGGTAGCTGAGGGCAAGCCTCAGTGGATCAGGCGACCGTTCGGCTACGAGCTGGACGGCACGCTGCGCGAAGACGAGGCGGCGGCGGTTCAGAAGGCGTACCAGGATGTGATCGACGGCAAGGCGCTCACGTCCATCGCTCGGGAGTGGAACGATGCCGGCTTCACCACCTCGGCCCCGGACTCGGAGACGGCCCGGCCCCGGGCACCTCGCACGCGGAACTACAGCCCGACTGGCCGGTGGACCAACGTCGCCGTGCGGGCCCTGCTCCGCTCCCCTCGCAACATGGCCAAGTCGACGCTGTACGGGGAGATCATGGGAGAGGGGAAGTGGACACCGATCGTGGATGAAGCGACCTGGCGTGCGGTAGACAGCAAGCTCGCCGACCGGGAGCGGCCGGACTCGTCCTGGGGGAAGCTGGCCAACCTGCTCTCTGGCATCGCCACCTGCTCGGTGTGCGGCGGGCCGCTGGGAGCGAGCCGGCGACGCAAGACGGACGAGAACATCTACGTCTGCAAGGGCAAGGCCAGCGAGCCCGGGGTCGGGCGAGGGCACTGCTCGGTCGGCGTTGACTTCGCCGATGCGCAGATCGTCCGCCGGCTGATCGGGCAGATGGAGGCCACCGGGCGGGTGACCTTCCGCCCGCAGCCGCTCAACATCGACACGGCACCCCTGAAGCAGCGCGAGGACGAGATCGCACAGCTCATGGCCGAGCTGGTGGAGGACCGGACTGCCGGCCTCATCGACCGTGCCTCGCTGCGTGACGGTACCGCGAAGCTCCGCGCCGAGCTGGCTGAGATCCAGGACGCACTGGCAAAGGCTGGCTCCCTGGGTGGTCCCGCCGAGGAGATCGACGTGGAGGCTGCCTACGAGGAGTTCGACCGGCTGGATCTCGGCGAGCAGCGCACGATCCTGCGGGACGCCTTCGAGTTCGTCAGGGTGGTACCGCGTGGCAAGGGTCGACCCAAGCAGGGCGAGCCGGTGTGGAAGGCAGAGATGATCGAGTCCGACTTCACGCCCGCCTGGTCGTAGACGGGTACGAAAAAGGCCCCCTTCCGCACCCCGTAATGAGGGGGAAGGGGGCCTATCTCTACTTCACGACCGCATCTCCAGCCGCAGCACGTTGGTCACCTGCGGGATGATCGCCATCGGGCCACCAGCGTGGACCTCGACGCCACCTTGCGCCACCCGCACCTCGATGTAGTCCCGCAGGTCGCTCGGACCCACCTTGAACTTCACCCGGCAGCCCGTCGGTAGCCCGATCGGGATGTCGTCGTACCGGTCGATGAGGGTGTCGGTCTCGTCGGGGCTGGTGGCCAGGCGAGCCTGGTCAGCTCCCACTGCTCGTCGAGCGCACGCCGCAGACCGGAGAGATTCCGCTGTACCCAGGCGGGCAGCTTCTCCTCGCGCTGGTCGGCGGTGAGCAGGTCGACGTACCCGCTGGTTCGGTTGCTCACGCAGCCTCGCCCAGGTGGGCGTGCCGAGGATCTCCTGCCGGGCGTGCGGTCAGGCATGGCCGTGCGAGCCGGCCCGACATCTCATGTTGTCGGAGTACCAGCGGAACATGGTCCTGTCGATCTACATGGGCAGCATGCTGCACGACGCGGTCAGCGACCTGATGCGCCTGCACCCGGACACCCCGCCCGACACGTTCGCTCTGTTCGAGCGGTTCCTCGCGTGGACCAACCCGCGCCGACAGCAGTCCGGCACCACCTGACTTTGCTCCCACCCGAGGAGATGGGCCCTGCTCTACGGAGTGGGGCCCCCTTCGTATGCGCGGCGCGATCCGCAGACCTCGGACAGCGCGCACCGCTTGGTGGCTCCATCGGAGAGCTGTCGGACGGTGACCGTCTCGCTCGGGGGATGCCGGGACACGACCCGCGCCTCGCCCTCCGACGTGCTGACCCGCTGCCCGCTCGTCGGGTAAGTGCTGCTTCCGACGTATAGCGGGTGCTCGTATTTGAGGCAGCACATCAGCCGGCCGCACGCGCCGGAGATCCGGAGCGGGTTGAGCGGCAGGTCCTGGTCCTTGGCCATCCGGATGGTGACCGGCTCGAAGTCGTTGAGGAAGGTCGCGCAGCACAGGTCACGGCCGCAGGAGCCGATCCCGCCCTGCACCCGCGCCGAGTCCCGGGCGGAGAGCTGCCGCAGCTCGACCCGGCAGCGCAGGGTCGCCCCCAGGTCGCGGACCAGTGAGCGGAAGTCCACCCGGTGCGGCGCGGTGAAGTAGACGGTGGTCCGGTCGCTGCCGGTCTCCGGCGCGCCGAGCACGTGGTCGACCGCCACCACCTTCATCGGCAGGCCGTGCTCGCGGATGAGCCGCTTCGCGGCGACCTTCGCCTCGGCCTTCCGCCGGCGCAGCACCTCGTCGCGGCGCAGATCCTCGTCCTGGGCCAGGCCGGCCAGCTTGGGGAAGCTGTCGGTGTCCTCGCTGACCCACTGCGCGGCCCACACGCACTCGGCCACCTCGGGCCCGTCGTCGGTGGGCACCAGCACCCGGTCGCCCACCTGCGGGCGCAGCTCACCCGGGTCCAGGTAGTAGAGGCGCCCGTACCGGTTGAAGCTGACCGCGCAGAGCATGCCCATGCCCCTCACCCTACGACGCGGTGACCGGTGCGCCCCGGCGGGGCGTCGCCGGACGGTCACGGCGCGCAGCGATCCACGATTGTCGACTCGACCGACGGACCCCCATCCCGTCGTGCCGTTGATCCTCGCCCGGACGGCTGAATAAGGGCCGACACGGGGGACAAACGGCGACCAACGGCGTTGAGTGGAGGCAGACCTGCGGGGGGTGCAGGGGAAGGCCACGGCGTCGCCGCCGGAGCCGGGTCACGCCGGCCCGGTGCGCGACGCCGTGGCCCGTGCAACGCCCCGTCCGGCCCACGAGCCCGGCTCAGCGGCCGATCCGGGTGGTCCCGCCGTAGTGGGGCGCGCCGACCGTCCACTCCCGCCAGGTCGTCTCGGCCAGGCTCGGCGACCACTGCCGCAGCAGCGTCTCCGCACCGTCGTACGCCACGCCGAGCACCGCCAGCACCCGGGTCGCGATCTCCGCCGCCGCGTACGCCCCGTCGCCGCCGGCGCCGCCCCCGGGCCGGCCGGCGGCGAGGACGGTGACCGCCTCGGCGGAATGCAGCACGTCGGCCAGCGCCCGGGCCAGGGCGAGCCGGCTTCGCTCCACCCAGTCGGCCAGCGCGTCGGCGTAACCGGCGGTCGACTCGAGCCGCCCCACCAGGCTCTCCGGCCCCTCGTCGAGGTGCCGGAGCAGGGCGCCCCGCGCCTCGTCGTACGCCGAGGCGGCCGGCCCGGACCAGGCGACCGGATCGGTCAGGGTGGGGCAGGCGTCGTCGTACGCCCGGACGAGCCGGCGCACCGTGTGGCCGGCGGTCGCCAGCGGCGCCGGATGCAGGTCGAGGAACTCGCGCACGGCGTCGCCGGGGAGCGCCTGCATGCGGCGCAGCAGCGGCCAGAGCCGGTGCCCCTCCGGTGCTCCGGCGGCGAGCAGCGGGTCGACCCGGGCGAGCAGGTCGAGGCCCGGTTCGGCGAGGCGGTCCAGGGCGTCCATCAGCCCTCCCGGGTCAGCCGCCGCCGGGCGGTGTCGTCGACGGCGGCGTACCGGTCGGCGGCGCTGCGCAGGGCGGCCGCGGCGGCGGCCAGCCGGGCGGCGGCGGCGCCGGCCTCCCGGGCCCGGTCGTCGGTGGCGGCGGCCCATTGCCGGTGCAGGGCGCGGCCGATCTCGCCGGGCCGGCCGGACGCGTGGGCGCCGAAGGCCGGATGGGCCGGGTCGCTGGCGGTGACGGCGTGGGCGAGACCGGCCAGGGTGGCACTCGCCTCGTCGAGGCGGGCGGCCAGGGCGTGCAGGGTCTCCATGTCACGCCCCCGCGAGCGGCCGGTACGCCGCGAAGGTCTCGTTGTGCAGCTTTTCCCGGGCCCACCGCGCGGCGTCGGCGGCGGCGGTCACCGCGGCCTGCACGGAGCCGGCGACGTCCCGCGGGCTGCGGGTGTGCAGCGGGCCGAGGAAGCGGACGTCGGTGATCCGCCCATTGGCGGTCACCACCACCTCGACCAGCCCGTCGGGCGAGCGGACGTTGACCTCGACCGTGGCCACCGCCTGGTCGAACTCGGCCTGCAGGGACTCGATGCGCCGGTACCGCCGCACCGCCTCCTCGATCCAGGCCTCGTCGATCTCGCCCTGCGGCATCGGCGGACTCCTCCCGGCAGACCCCTCACTGAGCGTGCCGCCACCGTCACCACGGCACACCGGACCGTACCGCACACCAATCGAGCCTGTCGATGGCCTGTGGACAAGCGGAAACGGGCCGGAAACCAGCGTCGTCCGGGGCCGGGGCCGCGCCGCTCTCCGGGCGAATCAACCCCGCCAGAGGGCGAGCATCATCGCCTCCACCGCGATCCGCGGCTTCACGTTCGCCTCGATCGCCGCGCGGCACTCCAGCACGGCCTCCAGCCGGCGCAGCGCCCCCTCGGCGTCCCACTTCTGCGCGCCGGCCTCGGCGAGCGCGGCGGTGTCGGTGTGCACCGGCGCGACCGGGGCCCGCAGCGCCATGGTGAGCGCGTCCCGGTAGAAGCCGGCCAGGTCGACCAGGGCGCGGTCCAGGGCGTCCCGCTGAGTCCGGGTGGCCCGCGACTTCTGCCGCTTCTCCAGGTCCTTGAGCTGACCGGCGGCGCCGCGCATCGCCCCGGCCGCGCCCCGCCCGGTGCCGCCCGCGCCGAGCGCGGTCTGCAACGCCGTCCGCTCGGCCTCGTCGACCTCGGTGACCGACGCCGCGGCCTCCGCCTCGGCCGCCTCGATCAGCGCGGAGGCGGCGTCGAAGGCCGCGCCCACCCCGGTCAGTCGGCGCGGCACGGCCAGCACCGCGTCGCGGCGCTGCCGGGCCTCCGGGTCGCGGGCCAGCCGCCGGGCCCGACCCACGTGGCCCTGCGCGGCCGCCGCCGCCCAGCTGGCCACGTCGGGCGCGATCCCGTCCCGGCGTACGAGCACCTCGGCCACCGCGTCGGCCGGCGGTTGCCGCAGCGGTACGACCCGGCAGCGCGAGCGGATGGTCACCGAGATGTCGTCCGGGTGGGTGGACGGGGTGCAGAGCAGGAAGACAGTTCGGGGCGGCGGCTCCTCGATCGCCTTGAGCAGGGCGTTCCCGGCGGCCTCGGTGAGCCGGTCGGCGTCCTCGATGACCACGACCTGCCACCGGCCGCCGGACGGGGTGCTGGCCGCCCTCAGCACCAGCGCGCGCATCTCGTTGACGCCGATGGAGAGCCCCTCCGGCACCACCAGGCGCACGTCGGCGTGCGTGCCGGTCATCGTGGTGTGGCAGCCGGGGCACTCACCGCAGCCGGTACCGCGGGCGCATTGCAACGCGGCGGCGAAGGCCCTGGCCGCCACCGACCGACCTGAGCCGGGCGGCCCGGTGAAGATCCATGCGTGGGTCATCCCCGCCCCCGGCTCCCGGCCGGTCCCGGCCGGTTCCTCGCCGGCCTCGGCGAGCGCGTCCAGCTCGTCGGGCTCGGCCCGGGCGGCGGGGCGGGTCGCGGCGTGGCGGGTCGCGGCGGCGCGCAGCAGGGCGGCGGCCGAGGCGGCGGCGCGGCGCAGCGTGTCGACGGCCTCGTCCTGACCGACCAGGTCGGCGAAGACGTCCGGCATCAGGTGGGGGGCTCCATGGTCACCAGCTCCGCGTCGGATAACTCCGGCTGGACCGTGGTGTCCGGCCCGTGGGCCGGACGCGGGTGCACGATGGCGGCCGGGTCGGCCAGGAACTCGTCCACCCGCCGGTCCACCGCGTCGGCGATCTCCTCGGCCGGGCGGGACCCGTCGAGCACCAGGTAGCGCTTGGGGTCGGCGGCGGCCAGGTCGAGGAAGGCGTACCGGACCCGCTCGTGGAAGGCGACCGACTCCGCCTCCAGCCGGTCGGCGCCCTGGCTGCGGGACTCGACCCGGGCCAGGCCGGTGTGCGGGTCGACGTCGAGGAGCACCACCAGGTCGGGCTTGAGCCCGCCGGTCGCCCACGAGGAGAGCCAGGAGACCTCCTCCACCGGCAGCGTACGACCGGCGCCCTGGTACGCCAGGGACGAGTCGACGTACCGGTCGCTGATCACCACCGCGCCCCGTACCAGCGCCGGGCGGACCACGGTCGCGACGTGGTGGGCCCGGTCCGCGGCGTAGAGCAGCGCCTCGGCGCGCGGGGACGGCGCCTCGGCTTCAGCGGTGTCCAGCACCAGCGAGCGGATCCGCTCCCCGACTCCGGTGGCGCCCGGCTCCCGGGTCACCACCACGTCCCGGCCCTGCTCGCGCAGCCGCTCGGCGAGCGCGGCGAGCTGGGTGGACTTGCCGGCGCCCTCGCCCCCCTCGAAGACCACGAAGAGGCCGCTGGAGACGAACTGCTCGGTCGGCATCAGCGGCCGGCCCCGGATGGAGCCCCAGAGGTCGGCCAGGACCGGCACGCCCTTCTTGTCGTCCATCTGGCCGAAGGCGCTGATCCCGGCGAAGATGCCGGCCGCGCCGGCGGCCAGCAGCAGCAGCCGGGTCGAGGAGACCGAGACGCCCAGGTCGGCGATGGTCAGCTTGCGTGAGCTACCGACGCCCACCAGGAGGCTGCTCAGCGCGATGGCCAGGATCAGCACCAGCCGGGTGCCGATCTGCACCACCGCGAAGACCCGGCCGCGCACCTCGTCGGCGACCTCGCCGCCGAGCAGCGTGGTGCCGGCGAGGAAGGCCATGCCGGCGCCCGCGCCGACCAGGATCGCGCCGAGGATCGCCATCGACAGGTGGATGGCGAAGGCGAGCACCAGCACGGAGGCGCTGGCCAGCACGATGCTCATGCCGAACCAGCGGCGTCGGGACATGTCCCGGACGATCATCGGGCCGAGCCCGATGCCGACGGCCAGGCCGATGAAGATGGCGCCGAAGAGCATGTAGAAGGCGGCGTCACCGGCGCCGAGCGAGGCGGCGAAGAACTTGGCCGTGCCGACCACGATGCCGCCGCCGGCGAACGCGCCGAAGATGCCGAGCACCAGGCCGCGGACCAGCGGGGTGTGGCCGATGTACTTCCAGCCCTCGGTGAACTGGCTCATCATGCTCTGCTCGGTGCGGTCCCGCTCGCTCGCCTGCCCCTGGCTGATCTCCTTGATGCCGAAGGCCACCACCAGCGCGGTGGCCAGCCGGGAGAAGGCGTTGAACCAGAGCGCGAGCTGGGCCGGCTCGGCCCAGCTCGGCATCTCCCCGCCGGAGAGGCCACGCACGCTGCGGTCGAGCACGGCCAGGCCGATCGCGGCGGCGATCGGGGTCAGGCCGTACGTGGTGATCAGAGTGAGCTGGTTGGCGGTCTCCAGCCGGGCCCGCGGGATCAGGTTCGGGACCGCGGCTTCCTTGGCCGGGATCCAGAGCAGGGTGAGCGTCTCGATCAGGAAGGTGGCGATCGCCGCCCAGCCCACCACCAGTCCGCCGCTGGCCCCGGTGAGCGCGAAGAGCGGGATCGACGCGAAGAGCAGGAACCGCAGCACGTCACAGATGACCATCGTCCAGCGGCGGTCGAACCGGTCCGCGAGGACACCGGCCACCGGGCCGAGCAGCAGCGCCGGCAGGAGCCGGATCGCGATCAGGGTGCCGAAGGCGGCACCTTTGGCGGTGTCGCCGGAGACCTGGGCGGCGGCGAAGACGGAGGTGGCGAGCAGGCCGAGCCAGTCGCCGAAGGACGCCGCGCCGAGCACGATCCAGAGTCGGCGGAACGGCCGGATGCGCAGCACCGAGCGGATCGCGGCGGCGCCGGACCGGTCGACCTGGCTACCGGGCGACGACACGCCGGACGACTCGCCGTTCTTCTGGCTTTCGATGGCCGTACCTCCACGTGCCGGCCCAGAGCTGGGCATCCCCGGTGGAACACTCTAGTCCCGGTGGGGAGTGACCCCGTCCGCGACATTCGCCTGTTCGCCGAGCCTAGGCCGCCGGCACTACCGACCGCAGCCCGGACATACGCGAGGGTATTTCGCATTGACGCCCAAACAGTTAGCGTGCAGACGTGGCCACCGAAAGTGACAAACTTCGCGATCGCCTGGACCGGGCGACCGCCCACCTCGACCCGCCGTACGCCGTGGTCGACCTCGACGCCTTCGACGCCAACGCGACCGCGCTGGTCGAGCGGGCCGGCGGCAAGCCGGTCCGGGTCGCCAGCAAGTCGGTCCGCTCCCGGGACCTGCTGACCCGGGCGCTGGACCGGCGCGGCTGGCGGGGAGTGATGGCGTTCACCCTGCCCGAGGCGATCTGGCTGGCCCGGACCGGAATCCCGACCGACGTGCTGGTGGCGTACCCCACGGCCGACCGGGGCGGCCTCGCCGAACTGACGGCCGACCCGGCCCTCGCCGACACGGTGACGCTGATGGTGGACGGCACCGAACAGCTCGACCTGATCGACGAGGTGTGCCCGCCTGGCCGGCGGCCGGCCCTGCGGGTCTGCCTCGACCTGGACGCCTCCTGGCGACCGCTGGGCGGGCGGGTGCACGTCGGCGTCCGCCGCTCCCCGGTTCACAGCGCGCGGGCGGCGGGCAACCTGGCCGCCGCCGTCGCCGGCCGGCCGGGCTTCCGGCTGGTCGGCCTGATGTCGTACGAGGCGCAGATCGCCGGCCTCGGCGACGCGCCGCCCGGGCGGGCCCTCCTGGGTACGGCGATCCGGGTGGCCCAGCGCGGGTCGTACCGCGAGCTGCTGGCCCGGCGCGCGGCGGCGGTCGCCGCGGTACGCGAGCACGCCGACCTGGAGTTCGTCAACGGCGGCGGCACCGGCAGCGTGGCCGCGACCAGCGCCGATCCCGCGGTCACCGAGGTCACCGCGGGATCGGGCCTGTACGGGCCGACGCTCTTCGACGCGTACCGGGCCTGGCGGCCCACCCCGGCGGCCTTCTTCGCCTGCGCGGTGGTCCGCCGGCCGGCACCCGGCCTGGCGACCGTGCTCGGCGGCGGCTGGATCGCCTCCGGCCCCGCCGCCGACAGCCGGCTGCCCCGCCCGTGGCTGCCGACGGGGCTGAAGCTGCTCGACCCCGAGGGGGCCGGCGAGGTGCAGACGCCGCTGGCCGGCGCGGGGGCGGCCAGCCTGCGGGTGGGCGACCGGGTCTGGTTCCGGCACGCCAAGGCCGGCGAGCTCTGCGAGCACGTCAACGAACTGCACCTGGTGGACGGCGACGTGGTGGTCGCTACCGTCCCCACCTACCGGGGCGAGGGTCGGGCGTTCCTCTGAGCTGCCACCCGACCCTCGGTGCCGGTCGTGTCGCCCGGCGCACCCCGGGCCGTTCCGTTGCACTTCCCATCCCGGTCGCACCCCGGACGGGTTGTCGTCGAACCTCCCGGTCGCACCCGGGAAGGATTTTCGTCGAACCACCCGGTCGCACCCCGGGCTCTGCGCTTCCCGCCACCGGCCGACGCACCACGGACGGCGGCGCCGTGCTCAGTTCGGCTGCGCGACCTCGGCCCGGGCGTCGACCTGGCGGTGCAGGTACTCCTGGATCAGCGCCTTCGCCTCGACCAGCACCCGCTCGTCGCCCTCCGGCAGGCGACGGAACGCCAGCTTGATCAGGGCGTCGGCGGCCTCCACCGCGATCTCCAGGTGGAACCGGAGATCGGGAGCGTCGAGGCCGAAGCGCTCGGTGAGCACCCGGGCCAGCTGGTCGGCGATCACGCCGTTGTTGTCCCGCTGCTCATCGAGCAGGTGCAGGTCGACCACGTCGCCGAAGTGCAGGGTGCGGAATCCGGGAACGGTGCGGTGCATCGTGATGTACTCGTCGATCCCCGCGTCGACGCCGTCCCACCAGTAGGTCAGGTCGTCCGAGGCGAACCGCTCGTCGAGCCGCTGGAGGTAGGACTCCATCGTGCGCAGGGTCAACGCCTGCACGATCGCCCGCTTGTCCGGAAAGAACTGGTAGACCGACCCGATCGCCACCTCGGCGCGCTCGGCGAGGAGGGTCGTGGTCAGTCCCTCGTACCCCACCTCGTCGACGAGCTCGGCGCAGGCGTCCAGCATTCGCTGGACCCGCGCGACACTTCGACCCTGCACCGGTACGCGGCGCAGCGGCCCGGTCGTGGCGGCTGGTGTGGACACTCGCCACCCCCCTTTCGACGGATGAAAATATCTGCACGTCACGAGACCGTGACTACCGGTACAACGAACGGGTCCCGTTTGCGGTATTTACCAGGTGCAACGTTCCTGATATGAAGTCAGTTCATATTCATGTCGAGGAGCGTCCATGCCCGGTACGCCACCCGCCTGGTCCAACTGGGCCGGCAACCAGCGCAGCACCGCCACCGCCATCCTGCGCCCCCGGACCACCGAGGACGTCACCGAGGCCGTCCGGGCCGCGGCCGCCGCGGGCCGGCGGATCCGGGCGGTGGGCAGCGGGCACTCGTTCACCGGCACCGCCCTCACCGACGGGGACCGGCTCGAACTGGCCGAACTGGACACCGGGGTCACCGTCGACACCGCCCGGCGACTGGTCACCGTGCCGGCCGGGATGACCCTGCACGCCCTCAACGACCTGCTCGCCCGGCACGGCCTGGCGCTGCCCAACCTCGGCGACATCGACGCCCAGACCGTCGCCGGCGCGCTCTCCACCGGCACCCACGGCACCGGCGCCCGCCTCGGCTGCCTGTCCACCTTCGTTACCGCGTTGACCCTGGTCACCGGCACCGGCGAGGTGCTGCGCTGCTCCGCCGACGAGCACCGGGACGTCTTCGCCGCCGCCCGGGTCGGCCTCGGCGCGGTCGGCGTGCTGGTCGAGGTCACCCTGCGCTGCGTCGACGCCTTCGTGCTCCGCGCGCACGAACGGCCGGCACCGCTGGACGCGGCGCTCGCCGAACTGCCGTCCCTGGTCGAGGGACACGACCACGTCGAGTTCTACTGGTTCCCGTACACCTCCCGGGTGCAGGTCAAGACCAACGACCGGGTGCCGGCCGACGACCGGCCGCTACCCCGGTGGCGTGGCTGGCTGGACGACGAGTTCCTGGCCAACACCGTCTTCGCCGGGGCGTGCCGGCTCGGCCGCGCCGTGCCGGCCCTGGCCCCGGGCATCAGCGCGGTCTCCGCCCGGGCGCTCACCGAACGCACCTACACCGGCCGCTCCGACCTGGTCTTCTGCACCCCGCGCCGGGTCCGCTTCGTGGAGATGGAGTACGCGCTGCCCCGCGCCGTCCTGCCCACCGCGCTCGACGCGCTCCGGCGGATCGTCGACGGGCTCCCGTTCAAGGTGCTCTTCCCCGTCGAGGTGCGGTTCACCGCCGCCGACGACATCTGGCTGTCCCACGGGTACGGCCGCGACTCGGCGTACGTCGCCATCCATCAGTTCGTCGGCGCGCCGTACGAGCCGTACTTTCGGGCGTTCGAGGAGGTGGCGACGGAGCTGGGCGGGCGCCCGCACTGGGGCAAGCTGCACTGGCGCGACGCGGCGTCCCTGGCCCCCGCGTACCCGAGGTTCCCGGACTTCCTGACGGTCCGCGACCGCCTGGACCCCGACCGCCTCTTCGCCAACGACTACCTCGACCGGGTCCTCGGCGACGGCGCTCAGCGGCCCGGCGCCACCACCTGATCGGGGCCGGCGCCGAGGACCCGGACGTAGCCGAGGACCCGCTCGTACGCCGCCCGGTAGTCGCCTCGCACGCCCGCCGGGGTGGCGGGGTCGGCCAGCGCCGCAGTCAGATCGACCAGCCGGAGGTTCGGCGCGAGGTCGGTCCAGGTGGGCAGCGCCTCCATCCGGGTCACCGACCAGCGCCCGGGGGCGGTCTCGGTGAAGGTCGCCCGGGCCATCACACCCTCGCGGTTGTCGTCGACCGGCTCGGCGTGCCGAGCCAGCTCGTTGCCCATTCCGAAGACCACCCACTTGTCGCCGAAGCGCTGGAACGGCTGCACCGCGTGGGCGTGGTGCCCCAGGATGAGGTCGACGTCGGGCGAAGAGATCAACTGGCGGGCCCAGGCCTGCTGGTCGGCGTCCGGCAGGTGCTGGTACTCCGTACCCCAGTGCAGGCTGAGCACGACGATGTCGGCGCCGGCGGCCCGCGCCCGGTGGGCGGCGGCGAGAATCTCGGGCGGGTCGATGAGATTGGCCAGCCACGGCTCGCCCGGTGGGCGGCTCAGCCCGTTGAAGTTCAGGCTGTACGCCAGGTGGGCGACGCGGACGTCACCGACCTGATAGATCCGGGGCGTGGCCGCTTCGGCGGCGCTCCGGGCGCTGCCGGTGTGGCCCAGCCCGGCGGCGTCGAGCGCCCGGACCGTCCGGGTCACCCCGTCGGCACCCTGGTCGAGGGTGTGGTTGGAGGCGGTCGAGCAGCCGTCGAAGCCGGCGGAGCGCACGCCCTCGAGCACCTGCGGGGGCGCGTTGAACGACGGATAGCCGGCGAACGGGCCGGCGGGATCGGCCAGTGGTGTCTCGAGGTGGCACAGCGCGAGGTCGGCTCCGCCGACGGCAGGGGCGACCCCGGCGAACATCGGGGCGAAGTCCAGGCCGCCCGGCCGGCCGGTCCGGGCGGCGTCCCGGCGCGCCTGGGCGGTCACCTCCGGATGGACCAGGACGTCGCCCGCGGCGACGATTCGCACGGTCCGCCGCGCCGCGGGATCCCGGGCCGGCACGGTGGACGACCCGGGGGCGAGGGTCTGCCGGTGGACCGGTGACTCGACGGTGCCCGTCGGCGCGGGTCCGCCCGCGTCCATCGACCGGAAGCCGACCACGGCGACGGCGAGCAGCAGCACTCCCGTCGCCGCACCGAGGAGCACCCGGCGGCGCGTGACGGCTACGAGCATTCCCTCACGTTAGGGAGCATCCACCAGAGCCCTACGGCCAATTAGGGCATTTCAGCCGTTAGGGGCAGGGGTCGGCGACCGTCACTCCTCAGTGGGGCTGGCGGCGGGCGCCTTCTTCGGGGCCGCCTTCTTCGCCGGGGCCTTCTTGGCCGTGGTCGCCTTGGCGGTAGTGGTCTTCTTGGCGGCCGTCGACTTGGTGGCGGCGGTCTTCTTCGCCGCCGCCTTCTTCGCCGCCGTCTTCTTCGGCGCCGGTCCCTTCGCCCGCTTCTCGCCGAGCATCTCGGAGGCCTCTTCCAGGGTCAGCGCCTCCGGGGTCTGGGCGCGCCGCAGGGACGCGTTCGTCTCCCCGTCGGTGACGTACGGGCCGAACCGGCCGTCCTTGATGACCAGCGGCTTCTCGGTGAGCGGGTCGTTGCCCATCTCCCGCAGCGGCGGCGCGGCGGCCCGACGCTGGCGGGCCTTCGGGGTGGCCAGCAGGGCCAGCGCCTCGTCCAGCGTCACGGTGAACATCTTGTCCTCGGAGTCCAGCGAGCGGAACTCCTCACCGCGCTTGACGTACGGGCCGTAGCGGCCGTTGTTCGCGAACACCTCGACACCGTCCGGCGCGACGCCGACCAGCCGGGGCAGGCTGAGCAGCTTCAGCGCCTCGTCGAGGGTGAGCGAGTCCGGGGTCTGCGAGCGCAGCAGCGACGACTTCCGCTCGCCGCTGGCCACGTACGGGCCGAACCGGCCGGACTTGAGCACGATCGGCTCGCCGGTCGCCGGGTCGTCGCCGAGCTTGCGCTCGCCCCCGCCGCCGAGGAAGAGCTCATGCACCTTCTCCGGGGTCAGCTCGTCCGGGGCCACGCCCTCAGGGATCGGCGCCCGGTCGCCCTGACCGCCGCCCTCCTCGCCCTCACCCGACGCCGGCGCGGGCTGCTCGCCCGGCACCGTCCGCTGCAGGTACGGCCCGTACCGGCCGACCCGGACGACGACCTCGCGCCCGTCGTCGTCGGTGAAGAGCGGGATCGAGTTGACGCTGCGCGCGTCGATCTCGCTGACGTTCTCGGTGACCAGCTTCTTCAGCCCGCCGGCGTGGGCGATCGCCTGGTCGCCGGTGCCGTTGGTGCTGCCGAAGTAGAAGGCGGTGAGGAAGTCGACGGCGGCGTGCTCCCCGCCGGCGATCTCGTCCAGCTCGTTCTCCATGCTGGCGGTGAAGTCGTAGTCGATCAGGCGCGGGTAGTGCCGTTCCATCAGCCCGATCACCGCGAACGCCAGGAACGTCGGGATCATCGCCTGGCCACGCTTGGTCACGTACCCGCGGTCCTGGATCGTCTGCATGATCGACGCGTACGTCGAGGGCCGGCCGATGCCCAGCTCCTCCAGGGCCTTGACCAGCGACGCCTCGGTGTAGCGCGACGGCGGCTGGGTGTGGTGGCCCTGCGCGGCCAGCTCGTCGGCGGTCAGCGGCTGGTCCTTGACCAGGGTGGGCAGCCGACGCTCGGCGTCCTCGGCCTCGGCGTTCTCGTCGTCGCTGGACTCGACGTAGGCGCGGAGGAAGCCCGGGTCGGTGATGGTCTTGCCGGTCGCGCCGAAGTCGGCCTCCTCGCTCGACGAGGAGACCGCCCGGATCCGTACGGAGACGCTGGAACCGACCGCGTCGGTCATCTGCGAGGCGATCGTGCGCCGCCAGATCAGCTCGTAGAGCTTGAACTCCTCGGCCGACAGCTCCTTGGCCACGTCGCCCGGGGTACGGAAGTTGTCCCCGGCCGGGCGGATCGCCTCGTGCGCCTCCTGCGCGTTCTTCACCTTGCCGGTGTAGCGGCGCGGCTCCGGCGGCACGCTGCGCTCGCCGTACAGCTCGACGATCTGCCGGCGGGCCGCCGTGATGGCGGTCTCCGACAGGTTCACCGAGTCGGTACGCATGTAGGTGATGTAGCCGTTCTCGTAGAGCCGCTGCGCGGTGCGCATCGTCTGCTGCGACGAGAGGCGCAACTTGCGGGCCGCCTCCTGCTGGAGGGTGGAGGTGATGAACGGCGCGTACGGGCGACGGCGGTAGGGCTTCTCCTCGACCCGGGTGACCGTGAACGGCCGCCCCTCCAGCCGGGCGGCGAGACCCCGGGCCCCGCCCTCGTCGAGGTGGACGACCCCGGCGCCGGCCCGCACCCGACCGGTGGTCGGCTCGAAGTCCTTGCCGGTGGCGATCCGGTCGCCGTTCAGCGCGATCAGCGTGGCGTTGAAGGTGCGCGGCCCCTCGGCGGCGTTCGCGACGGCCAGGGTGGCCAGGATGTCCCAGTACTCGGCGGTGCGGAAGGCCATCCGCTGGCGCTCCCGCTCGACCACGATCCGGGTCGCCACGGACTGCACCCGGCCCGCCGAGAGCCTCGGCATGACCTTCTTCCACAGCACCGGGGAGACCTCGTAGCCGTACAGCCGGTCGAGGATGCGCCGGGCCTCCTGCGCGTCGACCAGGTCCCGGTCGATCTCGCGCGGGTTGGCCACGGCGGCCTGGATCGCCGGCTTGGTGATCTCGTGGAAGACCATCCGCTTGACCGGCACCTTGGGCTTGAGCGTCTCCACCAGGTGCCAGGCGATCGCCTCGCCCTCGCGGTCCTCGTCCGTCGCCAGGAAGATCTCGTCGACCTCCTTGGCCAGCTTCACCAGCTTGCTGATCTGCTGCTTGCGGTCGGCGGAGACCACGTAGAGGGCGCGGAAGCCGTTGTCGACGTCCACCCCGAGCCGGGCCCAGGGCTCACCCTTGTACTTGGCCGGCACGTCGGCGGCGTTGCGTGGGAGGTCCCGGACGTGGCCGAAGCTGGCCTCCACGACGTATCCCGGGCCGAGGTAGCCCGAGATCGTCTTGGCCTTCGCCGGTGACTCGACGATGACCAGACGGGTGGTTCCAGCGTTGCTCGGCACGTCTCTCTCCGACCTCTCTCCTGCTCCTTGCCCCGTTTCGGGCCGCGTTGCATCGGCCGGACCACTGCCGGTCCGGATGTCCAACGTAACGCGCCGGCCGCGTTTCGGGTTTCGCGGGCGGCAAACCGGTCGGTACCTGGCGGCCACCGGCCCGGCCGCGCGGGGACTCCCGCCGGACGGCGCCACCGTACACCGCGGGTAGGGCGCCGAGTGGGTCACTGTGACGATCACGGACCCTCGGCCGAGGAGCGACCGGTCCGTTTTCCTGCACAAACCGCCACCGCGGGTGTCCGGGATCGGACAGCCGGCGGGGTTGCGCGCCGGGTTCAGCCGGGGACGCCCGGCCAGTCCGTCGCCGGGGCGGCGGGCGGGCGGTCACCCACGAGCTCGGCCAGCCGGGCCAGCCGCCGGCGCCCACTGATCCGGTACGCCGGCCCGCCCGCCGCCGGGTCGAGGAGCGCCCCGGGCAGGCCGACCGCGGCGAGCGCTGCCCGCACCTGCGGCCAGCAGGACTCGTCCCCGGCGCCGAGCCGGAGCAGGAAGCCGGCCGGGTCGGCGACCCCGGCGGCGGTGAGCCAGAGCCGCAGCCGGCGCCCGTTGAGGTGGAACCCGGCCGGCGGTCGCTTCCCGGCGCCGCGCAGCCAGGCCACCGCGAGCGGGGCCAGGGTGCTGGCGTACGCGGTGCGGACCAGGTGCCGGCCGTCCTCGGTCGGCTCCCAGCTCGCCGGCACCCCGCGCGCGGCCAGCTCGGCCACCAGCACGTGCACCCGCCAGGCGGCGTCGACCACGACCGACAGCCGGGCGGTGCCGCCCATCCGGACCACCTCCGCCGGCCCGGCGAGCAGGCCGGCCAGGTCCGCGAGGGAAGGGTCGGCCGCCTCGGTGGAAAACAGGGAGAGCTGGCGGACCGGGTCGGGGAAAGGTGGCGTCAGCGACACTCCGGGACCTCGTCGAAGGCCTGTTTGAGTTCGGTGGAGCTGAGCTTGCCGGTGTCCAGCGCGCTCGCGTCGTACTCCTTGTTGAGGGTCTCCACCGCGGCCCGGACCCCGTCGTAGAAGGCGGTGACCTTCCCGGTGTCCAGTCCGTCGATGGTGTCCCGGGCCCGGCCGTAGGCGTCCCGGACCTTGCTCAGCGAGGCCCGGAAACCGGTGGAGATCTCCTCGCCGCGGTCGGTCTCCGGCACCCCGGCCTGCTCGACCTTCCGGCGGGCGGTCTCGCTGGCCCGTTCGGCGCCGGCGAAGAGCCGGACGAGGTTCTCCTTGGCCTGCGCCGGCGTGGTCTGCGCGGTCATCTGCTGCTGGGTGCTGCTGGTCAGTTTGTTGATCTCGGCGCGCCAGGGGGCGAGCGCCTCGCAGACCGAGGCGGCCCAGGCCCGCGGGCTGGGACCGCCGCAGCCGGCGACGAGGAGGGCGAGCGTGGCCAGGACCACCGTGACCTTTCCGGCGGTTGTCGCCCGGCGCGTACGCATGCGAAGCAGCGTACGGCCTTCCGGTGGATCTGCCACCGGTCAGGTTTAGCCGGCGGGACCCCCCGACGGCGCGGTTCCCGGCCGGCGCAGGCCGACCGGGAACCGCCGCTGTCGCGCGGCCTCAGACGTTTACCGTCTCCGGCCGCTCCTCCTCCGGGCTGCCCGCACCGCTGTCGGTGCCGGAGTCCGCCATGGCGATGCCCTTGCGCTTGCTGAACACCACCGCCGCGGCGATGATCAGCGCGGCGACCAGCGCGATCGTCACCCGCAGGCCGGTGTTCCGCTGGTCGCCCACGCTCCAGGCCACCACCGCCGGCGCGATCAGCAGCGAGACCAGGTTCATCACCTTGATCAGCGGGTTGATCGCCGGACCGGCGGTGTCCTTGAACGGGTCGCCGACGGTGTCGCCGATGACCGTCGCAGCATGCGAGTCGGAGCCCTTGCCGCCGTACGCGCCGTCCTCGACGAGCTTCTTGGCGTTGTCCCAGGCGCCGCCGGAGTTGGCCAGGAAGACCGCCATCAGGGTGCCCGTCCCGATCGCGCCGGCCAGGTACGACGCCAGCGCGCCCGGGCCGAGGCCGAAGCCGACCGCGATCGGCGCCAGGATGGCCAGCAGACCGGGGGTCATCAGCTCGCGCTGCGCGTCCCGGGTGCAGATGTCGACCACCTTGCCGTACTCGGGCCGCTGGGTGCGGTCCATGATCCCGGGCAGCTCGCGGAACTGCCGGCGGACCTCCATCACCACGGCGCCCGCCGAGCGGGAGACCGCGTTGATGGCGAGGCCGGAGAAGAGGAAGACCACCGCCGCGCCGATGATCAGGCCGACCAGGTTGCGCGGGTTGGCCACGTTGAGCGCGTTGAGGATCTCCGCCGCGGCGTCACCGACCCCGGCGTCCTCGTACGAGCTGCGCAGCGTGTCGGTGTACGACCCGAACAGCGCGGTCGCGGCAAGCACCGCGGTGGCGATCGCGATGCCCTTGGTGATCGCCTTGGTGGTGTTGCCGACCGCGTCCAGCTCGGTCAGCGTCCGCGCGCCGTGCTCGTCGATGTCGCCGGACATCTCCGCGATGCCCTGGGCGTTGTCGGAGATCGGGCCGAAGGTGTCCATCGCGACGATCACGCCGACGGTGGTGAGCAGACCGGTGCCGGCCAGCGCGACCGCGAAGAGCGAGAGCGTGATGGAGGTGCCGCCGAGCAGGAACGCGCCGAAGACGCCGGCGCCGATCAGCAGCGCCGAGTAGACCGCCGACTCCAGGCCGACGCTGATGCCGGCGAGGATGACGGTGGCCGCGCCGGTCTGCGAGCTCTTGCCGATGTCCTGCACCGGGCGCCGGTTGGTCTCGGTGAAGTAGCCGGTCAACGCCTGGATCGCGGCGGCCAGGACGATGCCGATCAGCACCGCGCCGATGGCTACCAGCCGAGGGTTGCGATCGACGTCGGCCAGCCCGCCCTCCAGCTCGGCGAAGGTCGCCGGCAGGTACGCGAAGGCCGCGATCGCCACCAGCACCGCGGAGAGGACCGCCGAGATGTAGAACGCCCGGTTGATCGCGGTCAGGCCGTTGCGGTCGGTGGCGCGAAGCCGGGTGATGAAGACGCCGACGATCGCGACCAGCACACCGATGGTGGAGATGATCAGCGGGAAGACCAGGCCGGCCTCACCGAACGCGGCCCGGCCCAGGATCAGCGCGGCGACCAGGGTGACCGCGTACGACTCGAAGAGGTCGGCGGCCATGCCGGCGCAGTCGCCCACGTTGTCGCCGACGTTGTCGGCGATGGTGGCGGCGTTGCGCGGGTCGTCCTCCGGGATGCCCTGCTCGACCTTGCCGACCAGGTCGGCGCCGACGTCGGCGGCCTTGGTGAAGATGCCGCCGCCGACCCGCATGAACATGGCGAGCAGCGCGGCGCCGAAGCCGAAGCCCTCCAGCACGGTCGGGGCGTCGCCCTGGAAGAGGATGACGACCAGCGCCGCGCCGAAGAGGCCGAGGCCGACGGTGAGGAAGCCGACCACGCCACCGGTCCGGAAGGCGATCTTCATGGCGCCCTCGCGGCCACCTTCGCGCTCCCGGGCCGCCGCGGCGACCCGCAGGTTGGCGCGGGTGGCCAGCCACATGCCGGCGCCGCCGATGAACGCGCTGAACAGGGCGCCCACCACGAAGAAGGCCGACCGGCCGATCTTCACCAGAAGCTCGCTGCCGTCGGTGTCGTGCACCGGCAGCAGGAAGAGCAGCACGACGGCGATCACCACGAAGATCGCCAGGGTCCTGAACTGCCGCAGCAGGTACGCCGACGCGCCTTCCTGAACCGCCCCGGAGATCTCCTGCATGTTGGTGGTGCCCTTACCGGCTGCCAGCACGGCCTTCGTCAAGGCGGCGGCGAAGACGAGCGCCACCAGCGCGATGACCGCGGCGATGACGACGTACGTCGTGTTGGCTCCGGTAAGGGACAGTGCGCCGCCGTCGGCGGCCAAGGTCCCGGACATCTATGTCCTCCTGTACCGAACACTCGCGCCGGCCGTGGAGACGCACGGCTCGACGCCTGGATGCGAACTCGCCAGCGCACGCCAACCCACCACCGCGGACCAGCGATGAACACCCATTCCCGCTGGCTGCGGGACGGGTCACTTGCTGACAACCCGGGTACTGTAGCCCTCCGCAGTGTTGGAGGTCACACCGAGGGGGCACCCGTTCGCCATGATCTTCGCAACTGTGTTATGAGGAAAAGTCTGATATACGGGCCGGTCAGCACGACGAGGCCGCGCCCCCGAGCGGGAACGCGGCCTGCGGACGAACTGTCAGGTCAGCGGCCGACCGGCCAGACCATCCGGACCTCGGTGCCGACACCCTCGTCGACCGGGCGGACCTGGAGATCCTCGACGAAGCCGGCGAGCAGGGCGAAGCCGACGCCAGTGGTCAGCGCGTCCTCGCTGAGCGACTCCTTGGCCAACTCGTCCGGGGGCAGCGCGGCGAGACCGATGCCGGCCTCGATCGGGGCGCGATCCACCACCCGGACCGCGTACGCGCCGCTGTCGGACATCTCCACCAGCACCGGGTCGGCCAGGCCGTACTGCCGGTGCAGGGCCACCGCGCGGGTGCACGCCTCACCGATGGCCAGGCGCACCTCGTCGAGCAGGTCCTCACGTACCCCGGCGCGACGGGCCACCGCGACGCCGACCAGGCGGGCGGTACGCACATGCACCGGGGCGGGCGAAAAGGAGAGCTTGACGGTCGCCATCACGCGCCGGTGCCGGTCGGGTCGGCGCTGATCGCCGCGTCGACCGTCGGATGCAAGGGAAAGACCTGGTCCAGCGCGGTGATCCGGAAGATCTTGAGCAGCGGCTCCTTGTCGCACACCAGCGCGAACGAGCCACCGGCCGAGCGGAGCCGCTTGAGGGCGCCGACCAGCACGCCGAGGCCGGTCGAGTCGAGGAAGTCCACCCGACCGAGGTCGACCACCACCCGGCGGGCCCCGCCGTCGATCAACTCCAGGAGCCGTTCCCGCAGCCGCGGCGCGGTGTAGACGTCCACCTCACCGCCGACCTCGAGCACCGTGTGCTCCCCCACGGTGCGGGTCGCCAGCGACAGCTCCATCGGTCCTCCTCGTAGACTCTTCACGGCATCTAACCATCCCGCGCCCTGGCCCCTGCCGGGCCACCGGCGGAGGCCCTCCCCATACCCACGGCTCCGGGTTCCCAATTCCGAACACCAGTGCGAGAGTGCAGGACGTGACCTCCGCCGCCACCGTATCCGCAGGCACCGGCCCCGGGCGACCGACGGCCGAGCTGCTGCGACGGCTGCGCGCCCGGCACACCGCCGACCCGGTCACCCACGTCGAGCGGGTGCCGCCCCGCGCCGGCGAGCCGGCGACCTGGCCGGCATGGGCCCCGGCGGAGCTGCGGGCGGCGTTCGCCCGCCGCGGCGTGGTCGCCCCGTGGCGGCACCAGGCCGAGGCCGCCGAGCTGGCGTACGCCGGGCAGCACGTCGTGGTGGCCACCGGCACGGCGTCCGGCAAGTCGCTGGCGTACCAGCTTCCCGCGTTGAGCACCCTGCTCGCCGACCCCCGGGCCACCGTGCTCTACCTGGCGCCGACCAAGGCGCTCGCCGCCGACCAACTGCGGGCCGTCGCCGGCCTGGAACTCGACGGGGTACGCCCCGCCTGCTACGACGGCGACACCCCGCGCGCCGAGCGGGAGTGGATCCGCCGGCACTCCCGGTTCGTGCTGACCAACCCGGACATGCTGCACCACGGCATCCTGCCCGGGCACGCGCACTGGTCCGGCTTCCTGCGCCGGCTCGCGTACGTGGTGATCGACGAGTGCCACAGCTACCGGGGCGTCTTCGGCTCGCACGTGGCGCACGTGCTGCGCCGGCTGCGGCGACAGTGCGCCCGCTTCGGTCGTACCCCCGTCTTCGTGCTGGCCTCGGCGACGTCGGGTGACCCGGCGACGGCGGCCGGGCGGCTCACCGGCCTGCCGGTGACCGCCGTCACCGAGGACACCTCGCCGCGCGGCGGGGTGACCTTCGCGCTCTGGGAACCGCCGCTGCTCCCTGATTCTTCCGGGGAGGTCGCGGACCTCGCGCCGGTCCGCCGGTCGGCGCTGCGGGAGACCGCGGACCTGCTCGCCGACACGGTCGCCGAAGGGGTACGCACCCTGGCCTTCGTCCGCTCCCGCAAGGGCGCCGAGGTGGTCGCGGCGAACGCCCGGCGCTCCCTGGACGAGGCGGTCCCCGGGCTCGGTGACCGGGTGGCCGCCTACCGGGCCGGCTACCTGCGCGAGGAGCGGCGCGAGCTGGAACGCGCGCTGCTCCACGGCGACCTGCTCGGCCTCGCCTCCACCAACGCCCTCGAACTCGGCGTCGACCTGGTCGGGCTCGACGCCGTGCTGATCTGCGGCTGGCCGGGCACCCGGGCCTCGCTCTGGCAGCAGGCCGGCCGGGCCGGCCGCTCCGGCGACGAGGCCCTGGCCGTGCTGGTGGCCCGGGACGACCCGCTCGACACCTACCTGGTACACCACCCGGAGGCGCTGTTCGGCCGGCCGGTCGAGGCCACCGTGCTCGACCCGGCCAACCCGTACGTGCTCGCCCCGCAGCTCGCCTGCGCCGCGGCCGAGGCCCCGCTCACCCCGGCCGACCTGGAACTGTTCGGCGACGGCGCGAAGGAGGCGGTCGACTCACTCGTCGAGGCCGGCGCCCTGCGGCAGCGGCCCACCGGCTGGTACTGGCGGCACCGGGAACGCCCCGAGGTCGACCTGCGCGGCGAGGGCGGCGCGCCGGTCTGCGTGGTGGAGGTGTCCACCGGGCGGCTGCTCGGCACCGTCGACGGCGGCTCGTCGCACTTCCTCATCCACCGCGGCGCCGTCTACCTGCACCAGGGCGTCTCGTACGTGGTCGACTCGCTCGACCTGACCGACGGCTGCGCGCTGGTGCACGCCGAGGAGCCGGACTGGTCCACCCACGCCCGGGACGTCACCTCGCTGTCCGTGGTGTCGGTCCGGTCGTACGTGGACGCCGGGCCGGTCGGGCTCTTCCTCGGCGAGGTCGACGTGACCAGCCAGGTCGTGTCGTACCAGCGGCGCCGGATCGCCTCCGGCGAGGTGATCGACACCCGGCCGCTGGACCTGCCGGCCCGGGAGCTGCGCACCGTCGCGGTCTGGTTCACCGTGTCACCGGAGTCGCTCGCGTCGGCCGGGGTCGAGACGGCGGACATCCCGGGGGCGCTGCACGCCGCCGAGCACGCCGCGATCGGCCTGCTGCCGCTGATGGCCACCTGCGACCGCTGGGACATCGGCGGGCTCTCCACCGCCGTGCACCCGGACACCGAGGCACCGACGGTCTTCGTCTACGACGGGCACCCCGGCGGGGCGGGTTTCGCCGAGCGGGCGTACGGGACGGCGGCGTCCTGGCTCCGGGCCACCCGCGACGCGATCGCCGAGTGCGGCTGCGAGTCCGGGTGCCCGTCCTGCGTGCAGTCCCCGAAGTGCGGCAACGGCAACAACCCGCTGTCCAAGCCGGACGCGGTGCGGGTCCTCGACGTGGTGCTCACCAACCTGCCACCGAAGGCTGACGACCCGGCCGCGCCGGCGCCGGCGCTGCCGCGCCAGGATGAGCGGACCGCCGACCACCCCGGCCCGACCGCCGACGCGCCCTGACGTCGGGAGGGGTCGGTCGGCCAGAGGAGAAGCCGTGGCCGACACGATCGCCGAGACCGTCGACCTGCTCTCCTCGATCGACCAGGAGAAACTCACCCCGACCAGCAGATCGCCCTGGGCACCGCACTGGCCAGCCTGGCCCAGGCGGAACGCGACTGCGCGGCATCCACCAGGTGATCAACGCCTGGGCGATGAAGGCGACCATCGAGGGCGGACGCTGAGGGCCGGGCTGTGCGAGACTCCGGCGTTACCCCTCGAAGGAGACCGCATGCAGCTCGACACCTTGCAGACGCAGCACCAGTTCGTCATCCGCCAGCGGATCCGGATGATGGTCAACCAGTACGAGGTCCGCGCCATGGCGCCGGACGGTTCGGAAGGCGAGCTGCTCGCGTTCGCGCAGCAGAAGCGGCTCGCCTTCAAGGAGCAGGTGACCATCTACACCGACGACTCCAAGCAGCACCCGCTGCTCGGCTTCAAGGCCCGCCAGCGGCTCGACCTCGGCGCCACGTACGACGTGACCGACCACGCCGGCAACCCGATCGGACTGTTCCGCAAGGACTTCGCCCAGTCGCTGCTGCGGTCGACGTGGCATGTCGAGCAGGCCGGGCTGCCGCAGATCACGGGCCAGGAGCGGAGCCTGCCGGTGGCGCTGCTGCGCCGCTTCGTCGACTCGCTGTCGTGGCTGCCGTACCACTTCGACTTCGTCGCGGGGGACCAGCCGGTGTTCTCGGTCGTCAAGAAGTGGGGCCTGCGCGACCGGTACGTGGTGGAGATCCAGAACCAGCAGATCGACCGGCGACTCGTCATCGCCATGGCGGTCGGCCTGGACGCCCTCCAGTCCCGCTGACCCGTCACCGGTCGGGGCGCGGCGCGGCTGCTCACCGCGCCCCGACCGGCCGCCCATGCGCGACCCGACCCATGCGCGGGCCGGCGAGCGGCCTGGAGGGCGGGTCGGAGCGGTCAGCCTCGGACCGGGCCGGCCCGGGAGGTCGCGGTGGCGGTGCGGGTCAGCCAGGGCAGCGGGGTGACAGTGACCTCCGCCGTGACCAGCACGTCCAACCCGTCGAGGCGGCAGGCGGAGAGCCGCGCGGCGTTGGCGCCGGCCAGTTCCCCGGCCGTCCCGCAGGCCGCCGCCTCGCCGTCGAGCGCCCGACCGGCACCGGCGAGCGCCCCGAAGTCCGCCGCGACCCGAGCCTGCTGCCGGGCCGTCCGGGCGGCGCCGAGCGCCGCGCCGAAGAGACCGAACAGCACGAACACCAGCCCCACGGCGAGCAGGCAGACCGTGGCACCGCCGCGGTCCGTGGCCGCGCTGACCCGGGTCGGCCGGAGCCCGTTTCCCGCCGTCACGGCCGTGGTGCCGGCGCGCCGGGTTCGACGGCGGCGACGGCGGTGGCGGACACCGTGAGTCGGGGCAGCCGCGCCCCCAGGGTCCGGACCGGCACGTGGACCGTGGCGGTGACGCGATCACCGGCGACGGTGACCGCGACGTCGGCGCCGGGCGGCGCGTACCGGGCGCCGACGGTCGTGCCGTTCTCGCCCCGGGCGGCGGCGAGCGCCGCCTCCCGGGCCGCGTCCAGGCAACCACCCCTCGTGGTCACCGCGTTGACCGCGGTGAGGCCGACGAGGAGCAGCAGGACCAGCGCCGGCAGACCGGCCGCCAGCTCGGCGGTGAACGAGCCACGGTCGGACGTCGCCTCCCGTGCGCCATGCCCACGGCCGAGCGCCGCACGCGAACCAGGGTCGAGCGACGCTCCCGAACCACGGTCGCCGCCGCCGGTCATTTCCGGGGAGCCAGAGCGACGGTGGCGACCGGCCGGCCGGCGCCCGGTCACTTCAGTGCTCGGTCGATGCGGTGAGCGCGGACTGCACGTTGCCGGAGGTGAGCACCTTGAGCAGGATGCCGGCGAAGGCCACCGCGGCGAGGGTGCCCACGGCGTACTCGGCGGTGTTCATCCCGGCGTCGCCACGCAGGCGGGCGATTAGTTTCCGCATGTCGTTTCCCTTCCTCATGGGTCAGAGCACGTCACCGAGGACGGCGACGATCACCGGCACCAGACCGGCGAGAATGAAGGCGGGCAGGAAACACAGCCCGAGCGGCAGCACAATGAGCACGCCCGCCCGCCGGGCCGCCGCCTCGGCGGCCGTGGAGCGATCGGCCCGCAGGTCGTCGGCGAGACGGGTGAGCGCGCCGGCCAGTGCCGCGCCGCTGCTGGACGAGCGGAGCGCGGCGGCCACCAGCCGCTCCGCGCCGGGCACGGGGAGCAGCTGCGACCACGCTTCCGCCGGCTCACCGCCGAGCAGCAGCGTCCGGCCGACCCGACCGAGCCGGTCGGCCATCGGCCCGCCCAGCGCCTCGGCGACCGCCAGCACCGACCGGTCGACCGGCGCTCCCGCGCGGAGGGCCGCCGCGAGCAGGTCGGCGGCGAGCGGCAGGTCGGCGGTCTCGCGTAGTCGCCGGTCCCGGACGGCGCGCGGCTCGATCCGGCGCAGCAGGCGATCCGCCGCCACCGCGACCAGCACCGCGACGAGCAGGCCCGCCCAGCCGGTAACGACGATGGCGGCCGCTACACCAGCCAGCCCCGCGCCGAGCCGGGTCCGGTCCGGCCACCAGGGCGCCCGCGCCCGTTCGGCCCCGCCCTCCGACGATCGGCCCAGCCGGCGGAGACGTCGACCCGGTCGGACAGCCGGCGCGCGAGCCACGATCACCAGCAGCGCCGCCCCGACCAGGCAGCCCGCCGCGAAGGCCTGCCGGGGCATCAGCCGGCCCGCCCCGGAGCCGCGCCGAGCCGCTCCGCCCAGAGCAGCCCGCTGATCTGCAGCGCGACGGCCGCGACCGCGCTGGCACCACCGACGGGCGTGTGCAGCAGCACCGCGACGGGGTCGACCCCGATGGCGTAGCCGAGCCCGATCCCGCCGAGCGGCAGAGCGGCGAGCAACCACGCGGTGGCCCGGGCGCCGGCGGCCTGGGCGGCGGCCGCATCGAGCCCTCGGTCGGCCACCCGGGCATCAGCCTCGATCCGTTCCAGCAGTTCGGCGAGGGGAGCGCCGGTGCGGTCCGCCAGCCGCACGGCGGCCCGGGCCAGCCCGGCGACCCGCTCCGGCCCGTCCGGCCGGTCGACGACCGAGCCCTCCGGCGACCGGCAGCGCCCACCGCCGTCGGCGCCGGACCCGAACCTGAGGTGCCGGAATCCCGGGCGGCGATCGCCGCCACCGGGCTCGCTACCCGAAGGGGCGGGTGCCAGGCCCGCCGTCGGAGGCGGCGGGCCCGCATCCAGGTCCCCGGCCGCGAGCGGCTCGCTGGACGCCGACAGCGCCGGCCAAGCGCGCCTCAGCGCAGTCGGCACCGACCCACCGAGCGTCGACCGCCCGGGTACCAGCCCGTCGAGCGTCAGCGGTCCCGACATCGGACCGCCGAGCGCCGCCGTGACCGGCAACCCGGCCCGCAGGTCGGCGGCAAGGCCGCCCAGCTGGTCCAAACTCTGCCGTCGGGCCCGGTCGGCACGCCGTCCGGCATGACGGCGCAGAACCGCCCGCACCCCAAGCGCGCCGTAGGCGGCGAGAACCACCGCGGCCACCGGACCGGCCGCCCCACCACCGATGCCACCGCCCAGCGCGGCGGCCAGCAGGACCGTCCGCCCCGGTGCGGCTGCCCCGAAGCCGCCCGGAAGGCGCCCGCCGCCGGCCGCGGCCGATCGGGCCGCCGCCCGCCGGACGGGCATCGCGGCGTGGCGGAGGTCGTGGGGAAGCACGGCGCCGGCCGGACGGCGTGGGTCACGGCGACCCGGCGGCCTGGTCGGGAACGACCGCGCGACGACCGTGGCCGGGCCACCGCGACGAAGCAGCGCGGCGCCCACCGGCAGCCGCCCACGGCTCGACCGGCACCCCCCGACGACGGGGGGCGGATCGTGGTCCGGAGCCGTCGTCGGCGGGCCACCGGGTGTCGACCGGGGCGGCGGGCAGAGAACGGCGCGGCGCCGAGCCCGCACGTTCCGCAGCGGCCAGGCGACCACCGTCGCGGCCGATACCAGGAACACGGTCACCAGCCAGGCCGAGCCGGTCACGACGGACCTGCCGAACCCGGCCAGACCGCGCAGAGGATCGGCGGTACGTCGACCCCACGCTCCCGCAGCAGCGCCCCCAGCGCCCGAGCGGCGAGACCGAGGCCGCGACCGCGAACCCAGGCCGGCACCACGGTCACCAGCCGGTCCGGCCCCTCGGGCACCAGCAGGCTGATCGACTCCAGCATCCGGCCTTCGCTGCCGCGACGGACCTGGAGCAGCACCTGCAGCGCCGCCGCGACCTGGGCGTGCAGCGCGGCCCTGGGCAGACCGCCCAGCAGCCCGAGCGCCTCCAGCCGGGCCGGAACGTCCGTCGGAGCGTTGGCGTGCAGCGTTCCCGCCCCACCGTCGTGGCCGGTGTTCAGGGCAGCGAGCAGGTCGACCACCTCACCGCCCCGGCACTCGCCCACCACCAGCCGGTCCGGGCGCATCCGCAACGCCTGCCGGACCAGGTCACTCAGTCCGACCGCGCCCGCGCCCTCCACGTTCGACGTGCGCGCTTGGAGGCCGATCACGTGCGGGTGCACCGGGCGCAGTTCGGCGGCGTCCTCGACCAGCACGATCCGCTCCGTCGCGGGCACCAGCCCGAGCAGCGTGTTGAGCAGGGTGGTCTTGCCCGAACCGGTGCCACCGGTGACCAGGTACGCCAGCCGGGCCGCCACGACGGCGGCGAGCACCGGCGCCACCGGCCGCGGCACCGTGCCGTGCCGGACCAGCTCCTCCAGGGTGAACGGCCGTTGCCGGAAGGTCCGCAGGGAGAGGTACGGCCCGTCGGTCGCGACCGGCGGCAGCACGGCGTGCAGCCGGGTGCCGTCGGGCAGTCGGGCGTCCGCGTAAGGGGAGGCGTCGTCGAGCCGGCGCCCGGCGGCGGCGGTGAGGCGCTGCGCGAGCCGGCGTACGTCCTCGACCGAGCCGAGCGGCACCGCCACCTGGCGCAGTCCCTGCCCCCGGTCGACCCAGACCCGGGTGCCGTTGACCAGCACGTCGGTCACCTCCGGGTCGACCAGCAACGGAGCGAGCGGACCGGCGCCGACCAGGTCGTCGTGCATCCGGTCGGCGATCCGCAGCAGGGCGGTGTCGCCGAGCACGGCGGCGCTCGGCTCGGCGCGTACGGCGGAGACGATGGCGGCGGGGGTGACCGGGATGGCCGCGGCGGCGAACCGGCGCCGGACGCGGGCCGCGAGCTCTCCGGAGTCGACGGGGTCGGTCATGCCACACCGGCCGGCACGCCGGTCAGCTCGCCGACGATCCGCTGACAGTGCGCGGCGAGCGGTCCCTTCCCGTCCGCCGCTGGCGCCTCGCCCCGCTCCAGTCCACGGCAGAGCCCGGGCTCGGGGCGGAGGGTGCCGGCGAGGGGCAGGCCGAGCGCCCGGGCCACCTCGGTGGCCTTGAGCCGACCCGGGGCCGGACCACGCACGATGACCGCCAGGTCGGCGCAGTGCGGGGCGGCCGTGGCGACCACCCGGGCCGCGGCAGCGGTGGCCCGCAGCTCGGCCGGTACGACCACCAGGGCCCGATCTGCCGCCTGCAACGCCACGACCGACGCGTCGTCCAGTTGCCGAGGCAGGTCGACGATCACGACGTCCCGGCCCCGGCGTGCGGCGTCGACCGTGGCGGCCATCGCCTCGGCGGGCAGGTGCAGCAGGTCGCCGCGATCCCAGGAGAGCACGACCAGGTCGCCCCGGCTGGGCAGGGCTCGGACGAGCGAGCGTGGGTCGACCCGCCCGTCGGTGCCGGTGAGCCCCGGCCAGCGCAGGCCTTCCAGCTGTTCCCAGCCGAGCACCAGGTCGAGCCCGCCGCCGAGCGGGTCGGCGTCCACCAGGAGGGTGCGCAGCCGGGCCCGGGCGGCGGTGACGGCGAGGCCGCCGGCGAGCACGCTGGCGCCGGCCCCGCCCCGGCCGCCGAGCACCGCGACGATCCGTGCCGCGCCGCCGGTGGCCGGGTCCCGGGCGCTCTCGGCGAACCTGTCGACCAGCCACGGCTCGGCGGCGGGCAGCGTGGCGACGTGCTCGGCCCCGATCAACTCGGCAACCTCCGCACCCGGGTCAAGCTGACCGGAGCGGCCCACCAGCACCGTCCGGGGCCGGCGCGGCAGCCGGGCCCGCAGGCAGGCCTCGGCCTGGTCGCCGCCGACCAACACGAGCGGCGCCGGCAGCCAGCGGGCGCGGGCGGCGGCGGGGTCGGCGGCGAGCTCGACCTCGGTGCCACCCGCCGCGGCGAGCCGGAGCAGCTCGTCGAGCAGGTCACCGTCAGCGGTGACCAGCAGGGGAAGGCGGCGGTGCGGTGGGAGCGGGGTACGGGGCGGCATGGCGGCCTCCAGCGGTCGGGCTCAACGTGCTGCCGTGGAGCCTGCTGCCGGCCGGACCGGCCTGCCGCCCGAGGCCGGTCGCCTGTGGACAACTTCGGCCGCTGTGGACAACCCCCAGGACCGATGTAGATCTGCTATGGACCGGGCGGGTCGTCGGCAACTCGCGTCTCGGGACCTGCGTGGCAGATCGGTAGCGCCCGGGTGAAGACCGCGTACTCGAAGCGGGCACGCCCGGCCAGGAACAGCGCGGGTCCGCCGAGGATGACGGCGATCCAGGCCGGTTGAGTGTGCCCGGATGGAGGGGCGACGACGAGTTCGGCGCCGACGGCGGTGACGACGATGCGTGCCAACATGACCAGATGGGAGCAAAATGCCGTTAGGCCAAGGCGGGCCGGGTCTTGGGATGCCTGCCTTCCTGCTGCCTGGGCTGCCCTTCCGTCGGCCTCGGCGAGCCGCCAAGCCGGCCCGTCAGATTGCGACCGGATGGCGCGGTTCGTAGAGACCGAGTTCGCCGCCACCGGGCAGCCGCAGCGCGGTGCGCAGCCCCCACCGCTCCTCGGTGACCGGGATCGTGAACTCGACGCCCTTCGCGGCCAGGTCGGCCATGATCGCCGCGACGTCGTCGCACATGAGGAAGAGTTCGTGGGCCGGCTCGCCCTCGGTCGGGTGCATGGCGAGCTCGGCCGGCGGGAGCTTGAAGATGAGCCAGCCATGGCCGGCGTCGACGTGGTGGTAGCCGAGCGTGTCCCGGAAGAAGGCGCGGTCCGCCTCTGGGTCGCGGCTGTAGATGATCACATGAGCACCATTGATCATTCACCGACCATAATACTGAGGCGCGACGTGGCAACGCCGATCTCGCCAGAAAATGCGGCCGCCGCTCGCGCCGCCCCAGCTGTCGGCACCGGGGGCCAGGTGCCCGATGATCTCTTCGCGGCGTTGTCGCAGCTCAGCGACGGTGAAGTGGGCCGCCCGGGACACGACTCGGAGATCCCGAAGTCCTTCGCGATCTGCGACAGCGAAAGGTGTGCGCCGGCGGACGAAACCCAGCACCAGCCACGCGTGCCGCCCCGCCACCAGGCGATCGTCTCCGCTGCCGCTGGCGCGGGTCTGCGATGGGGGGAGTGCGCCGGACTGACCTGGTCGTCGGTCGACCTCGATCGTGCCTTGCTCCGCGTGGTCCAGGTCGCCGAGGAGACTCACGGCGGGCACCCTGCTCCGCCCGTACCCGAAGACTCGGGCCGGGGTGCGAACGGTTCCGCTGCCGGATTGCCTGGTGTCCGTGCTGCGCCAGATGCGCGCCGAGTCCGGTGATGCCGATTCGCGAACGCTCGTCTTCGTGACCGGGTCGGGCGCCCGCTGCGCCGGTCGAACTTCCGCCGACGGATCTGGCTGCCCTCGCTGGTCCGTGCCGGCCTGCTCGGCCAGGTCGCCAACATCGGCCCGCTCCGGTACCGCGCTGTCTGGCCCGACCGAGAGGGCGTCGAGTGGTCGGCTGAGTTCACCACCGAGCGGGAAGCGGTCGCCTGGGTGGCGGCCCAGGCCGCTGGCGGGATGCGGTTCCACGACCTGCGGCACGCCTACGCCACCTGGCTGGTCACCGACGGCGTGCCGATCAACCTGGTGCAGCGGGTGATGGGCCACGAGCAGGCGTCCACGACGCTCAACCGTTATCCGCACACGCCGGACGACCACGCGGCCCGCGTCCTGGCCGCCTTCGACAGCTCTGCTGCCTCCCGCCAGGGAAACGCCCTCGGAGAGCACCCTCGACGGGGACGGAGAGGACCTGTGACCTGCGGCAAAGCGCTCAGCCAGAGAAGGGACGACCCCCGTCGGGGGGAGACGGGGGTCGTCGGAGGTTCGGCTCCGGGGGGGTAGAGCCGAACCAACTCAGCGGTCACGGGGGGTGCAACCGCCGAGGGCCTGCCGGGCGACGAGACGTGAACTCTCATCGCGAGCACAAGCATGCCGCAATGGACCGGTATACGTCGAGTGGTGTGCGCTCCACCCACCGCTAATTCATGATCGGAGAGTGTGGGTGTGGTCACTCTCAGCAGGGGCGGCGGCGTCGGTCTCGACCGGGTGGCCCCGGGCACCTGTCGGCGGCCGGCCGTCGGGCTAGACTTTCGCGCCGTGGGCCGAAGTGCCGCTTTCTTCGATCTGGACAAGACCGTCATCGCCAAGTCGAGCGCCCTGGCGTTCGGTCGGCCGTTCTACCGGGACGGGCTGATCACCCGGCGGGACGTGGTCAAGTCGGCGTACGCGCAGCTGATGTTCCGGCTGGGCGGCACCGACGAGCAGACCATGGCCCGGACCCGGGACTACCTGGCCACGCTCTGCAAGGGCTGGCAGGTGGAACAGGTCCGCCAGATCGTCGCGGAGACGCTCCACGAGCTGATCAACCCCTACGTGTACGCCGAGGCGGCCGCCCTCATCGAGGAGCACCAGGCCGCCGGGCGCGACGTCGTACTGGTCTCCGCCTCCGGCGAGGAGATGGTCCGCCCGATCGGCGAGCTGCTGGGCGTCACCGACGTGATCGCCACCCGGATGGCGGTGGCGGACGGCCGCTACAGCGGCGTGGTGGAGTTCTACGCGGCCGGACCGAGCAAGGTCGACGCGGTGAGCGAGCTGGCCACCGCGCGCGGATACGACCTCAGTGACTCGTACGCCTACTCCGACTCGTACAGCGACCGACCGCTGCTTGAGTGCGTCGGCCACCCCACCGTGGTCAACCCGGACCGGGCGCTGCGCAAGCTCGCGGTGGAGAACGCCTGGCCGGTGCTGGAGTTCCGGCACCCGATCCCGCTGGGCCGGCGGCTGCGCGAGCGGCCCGGCGTGCCGGTCGCCGCGGCGGCGCTCGGCGTCGGCGTCGGGGTGGCCATCGGCATCGCCTGGTACGGCCGGTACCGCCGCGCCAAGGTCGCCCCGGTCGCCTGACCGTCCCGGCCACGCCCTCGAACTCCGCGCGCCCGCCTCCTGATCTCGACGGGGGCAGCACTCTCCCCGAAGCCGCACGGATCAGGACGTGGCGAGCACCTCGTCGCCGATGAGCTCGATCTGCTCCGCGCCGACCTCGACCGCCGTCAGGTAGTGGCGGAGCCAGGAGCGGAGCCCGTCCGGGGTGCCGGTGGCGAAGGCGCCGGCCGCGCCGACGTACTCCGGTTCCCGCTCCTGGTGGCCGACGTCGACGGCTACCAGCCCGCGCGGGTCGAGGCCGCTGGCGAGCAGCACCAGCCGGGCGGCGGCCCGGGCCACCACCCCGGACGGCCCGGCGAACGGGCGCAGGTTCAGCAGCTCGCCGTGCACGACGGCGGCCAGCACCAGCGGGGAGACCTTCGTGCCCCCGGCGACCAGGCCGGCCAGCCCGTCGAGACGCGCCGCGACCACCGGGTCGGCCACCGGCCGGCCCAGCTCGGGCTCCGCCACGACGTCGCGGGCGGCGAGGACGTGCAGCTTGGCGAGGGCCTGGCGCGGCGCCTTCGGCCAGAGTTCGCTCAGCCCTGGCAGCGCCCCGGCGACCCGCAGCGCGCCCTGGAGCACGGGGTCGGTGACGGTGCCGGCCCGAACCGCCTCGCGCTCGTGCGTACGGCCCTCCAGCGCGGCGCTGGCCACCGCGGACCGGAGGCTGACCTCGGCCGCGACCTGGCCGCCGTGCCGGCGCAGCGCGCGATGGCGGTGTGCCTGGTCGACCCGGTCGCGGGCGCGCTCGACGGCGGGCGCGATGTCGGCGAGCGCGAGCAGCGGGGCGAGCGGATCGGTGGTCACCCCGTCACGCTAACGACCCGCCCGGCCCGGCCGGCCGCCACCCGCCGGTAGGGCGACCCGGGCCACTCGGACCGGACACCCGGCCCGATGACCGACGTGGGTTGGGTTGCGGGAGGTCGCGATGATCGGCGAACCGGGCACCACGCAGGCTGCGAATCGGGCGACGACCTGCCCGTGGACCGGGCGGGTCCGCCGGGCGCGCGGTGCGGGCCGCTGGGCGCGCGAGCGGTCACCGGGCTGTCGCGGGCGCGCGGCGCCACGACTAACCTCAGCCGGTAGGAGACGCAGGTCACGCGACGAAGGAGTCACCGCATGAGCGAGGCATTGGCCAACTTGTTGAACGAGACGCGCCAGTTCCCGCCGCCGACCGAACTCGCCGCGAACGCCAACGTCACCGCCGAGGCGTACGCCGAGGCGGCGGAGGACCGGCTCGGCTTCTGGGCGCGCCAGGCCGGGCGGCTGGCCTGGGCGAAGCAGTGGGACCAGGTGCTCGACTGGTCGAATCCGCCGTTCGCGAAGTGGTTCGTCGGCGGGCAGCTCAACGTGGCGTACAACTGCCTGGACCGGCACGTGGAGGCCGGTCGCGGCGACAAGGTGGCGATCCACTGGGAGGGCGAGCCGGGTGACACCCGCACCCTCACCTACGCCGACCTGCACCGGCTGACCTGCCAGGCGGCGAACGCGCTGACCGAGCTGGGCGTCGCCGCCGGCGACCGGGTGGCGATCTACCTGCCGATGATCCCGGAGGCGGCGGTCGCGATGCTGGCCTGCGCCCGGATCGGCGCCACGCACAGCGTGGTCTTCGGCGGCTTCTCCGCCGACGCGCTGACCAACCGGATCCAGGACGCCAGCGCCAAGGTGGTGATCACCGCCGACGGCGGCTACCGCCGGGGCAAGCCGTCGGCGCTGAAGCCGACCGTGGACGAGGCGGTGGCGAACTGCCCCTCGATCGAGCACGTGCTGGTGGTCCGCCGCACCGGTCAGGACGTCGCCTGGTCGGCGAAGGACCACTGGTGGCACGAGACGGTGGAGACCGCCCCGGTCGAGCACACCGCGCAGCCGTTCGACGCCGAGCACCCGCTCTTCATCCTCTACACCAGCGGCACCACGGCCCGGCCGAAGGGGATCCTGCACACCACCGGCGGCTACCTGACCCAGACCGCGTACACCACGCACGCGGTCTTCGACCTGAAGCCGGAGACGGATGTCTACTGGTGCACCGCCGACATCGGCTGGGTGACCGGGCATTCCTACATCGTGTACGGCCCGCTCTCCAACGGCGCGACGCAGGTGATGTACGAGGGCACCCCGGACACCCCGCACAAGGGCCGGTTCTGGGAGATCGTCGACAAGTACAAGGTGACGATCCTCTACACCGCGCCGACGCTGATCCGCACCATGATGAAGTGGGGCGAGGACATCCCGGCCGGCTTCGACCTGTCCTCGCTGCGGCTGCTCGGCAGCGTCGGCGAGCCGATCAACCCGGAGGCGTGGATCTGGTACCGCCAGCACGTCGGCCGGGGTGAGCTGCCGATCGTGGACACCTGGTGGCAGACCGAGACCGGCGCGATCATGATCTCGCCGCTGCCCGGCGTCACCGCGGCGAAGCCCGGCTCGGCGATGACGCCGCTGCCCGGGATCGTCGCCGACGTGGTGGACGACCAGGGCCAGTCGGTGCCGAACGGCGGCGGCGGCTACCTGGTGCTCCGCGAGCCGTGGCCGTCGATGCTGCGCACCATCTGGGGCGACGACAACCGGTTCATCGAGACCTACTGGAGCAGGTTCAAGGGTATTTACTTCGCCGGCGACGGGGCGAAGAAGGACGACGACGGGCACATCTGGCTGCTCGGCCGGGTGGACGACGTGATGCTGGTGTCCGGGCACAACATCTCCACCACGGAGGTGGAGTCGGCCCTGGTCAGCCACCCGTCGGTGGCGGAGGCGGCGGTGGTCGGAGCGACCGACCCGACCACCGGGCAGGCGATCGTCGCGTTCGCGATTCCGCGCGGCAGCGCGGACATCTCCGGCGAGGCGGGCGAGCAGCTCATCACCGAGCTGCGCAACCACGTGGCGAAGACGCTCGGCCCGATCGCCAAGCCCCGGCAGATCATGCTCGTGCCAGAGCTGCCGAAGACCCGCTCCGGCAAGATCATGCGCCGGCTGCTGCGGGACGTGGCGGAGAATCGGTCGCTGGGCGACGTCACCACGCTCCAGGACTCCTCGGTAATGGAGCTGATCTCCTCCGGCATGGGTGGCGGCAAGTCAGACGAGGACTGACGTCGAGGCGTACACATCGGTGGGTGGCGGTCCGGACGGACCGTCACCCACCGATGTTTTTCCGGAAGTACGAGTCGGGAGTTCGGTGGAGGCGCGGCGGGCTGAACGGGCAGAGGCACAGGCCACCCCTGTCGGTGAGGGTCCTTTCTCATTTAGGTTCACCCGGATCGGACCGGTTCGACGCACGTCACTTCGATCGGTGGCCGGCCCGATTCTTTCCTCTCCCATGCCCGAGAAACGGAGCGGCATGAACACATTTCCGCAATCCGGGTCACGCCGACGCATACTCGTCGCGCTGCCCGCCATCGCCCTCGCCGCCACGTCACTGACCGTGACGGGCAGCGCGGCCGCCCAGGAGTCCGGTCCCGCCCGCGCCACGGTCGGAGCGGACGACTACTACATCAACTACGCCGAACCCGCGGTGCAGCCGGACAGCAGCGGCAAGGAGGTCAAGGGCGCGGGGGGTGTCTACGCCCCGGCCTTGGACAAGGCCCGGGCCTACGACCGCAAGTACGCCGGGGGCAACCCGGTGGCGGCACGGGAACTGGCGAAGCTGGAAGCCAAGGCGATCAAGACCGGGCAGAACCCGCGTCAGATCAAGCAGGCCAAGGGCACCCAGACCGCCAAGCTGCTGACCCTGCTGGTGGAGTTCAACGACCAGGCAAACGACGACTTCACCAACGTCATGGTCCCCAAGACGGTCTTCGAGGACCGGAGCTGTGCCCTCGGCACCGTCCAGAACGGACCTAAGCACAACGGCATCCCGGACCCGGCGACGCTGCCCCACAAGGACAACAACTCCATGTGGGTGCCGGACTTCTCGCCGGAGCACTTCGACAAGATGCTCTACACCAAGGAGGGCATCACCGAGCGGGTCCGTAAGGACCTGACGGGGCCGGACGGCCAGCCGGGCGTCAGCCTGGCCGGTCGGACCATGCACAACATGTACCTGGAGATGTCCAAGGGCGCGTACACGGTGGACGGGCAGGCCAGCCCGTGGATCACCGTGCCGCACTCCGAGGCCTGGTACGCCGCCTCCCGCTGCTTCAAGAACGACAAGGGCGAGTGGGTCGCCGGCGCGATGCAGTCGATGAACGGCCACCCGGACAACCCGCTCGGCGCGGGCCGGCTGGCCACCGACGCGGTCGACTCGCTGGCCAAGATGGACCCGAGCTTCCCGTGGGCGGACTACGACATCGAGGACCAGGGCGACCGGGACGGCGACGGCAACGTCAACGAGCCGGACGGCGTGATCGACCACCTGGTGCTGGTGCACGCCGGCATGGGCAAGTCCCGCGGCGGTGGCGACCAGGGCGTGTACGCGGTCTGGGCGCACTCCTCGGCGGTGGCCGGTGGCTACACCATCCCCGGCACGAACAAGAAGGTGTCGAACTACATCGTGCAGCCGGAGGACGCCGGCGTCGGTGTCTTCTCCCACGAGTTCGGCCACGACCTCGGCCTGCCGGACCTCTACGACACCTCGGGCAACGCCGACTCGGACGTCGACTTCTGGGATCTGATGGCCTCCGGTTCGCACACCGGTGAGATCTTCCAGGCCCTGCCGACCCACATGGGGCTCTGGGACAAGTGGGTGCTCGGCTGGGCCGACCCGCTGACCGTCAACCCCGGTGACGACGCCCGTTCGGTGCAGCTCGGGCAGACCTCGAACACCCCGGTCGGCACCAAGGACGGCATCAAGGTCAACCTGCCGAACAAGGTGATCACGCTCGCGCAGCCGCACAGCGGCGCCAACATGTGGTACGGCGGCGCCGACCAGGACTGGGCCGACGTCAAGCTGACCCGGCAGGTCAGCGTGCCGGCGGCGGCCGACGCGAAGTTCTGGATGTGGAACAACTACGTCATCGAGCAGGACTGGGACTACGGCTTCGTCGAGGCGTCCACCGACGGCGGGACCACCTGGTCCGAACTGAAGGTGCGCGATGCGGCCGGCAACCTGGTGAGCACCGACGACGGCTACTCTGACCCGAACGGGCGGATGGGCGACTACGGCGGCAAGAAGTACGGCCTGACCGGTGACAGCCACGGCTGGCGCCACGACTACGTCGACCTGTCGGCGTACGCCGGGCAGACCGTGCAGCTGCGGCTGCGGCAGGCCACCGACGCCGGCTTCCTGGAGCGCGGCTGGTTCGCCGACGACTTCTCGGTCACCGGCGGCGGCGTCACCACCTGGAGCGACGACGTCGAGGGCGGCGCGAACGGCTGGACCCAGACCGGCGGCAGCTGGACCGACAGCACCGGCGCGGGCTGGCACATCGACTCGGGCACCCAGGTCAAGGCGCACTACTACCTGGCCGAGTGGCGCAACTTCGACGGCTTCGACAAGGGCCTGAAGTACGCCTACGACACGGTCTACTCGCACGAGGCGTGGAAGGTCGACCGGGTCGCCTACAACGCCCCGGGCATGCTGGTCTGGTACCGGGACACCACGCTCGGCGACGTCAACCACGTCACCGCGCAGCTGACCTCGCTGCCGAGCTACGGCGCCAAGGGCGGCCTGCTGATCGTCGACTCGCACAACCAGCCGCTGCGCCGGCAGGGCGAGGCGGCGGTCAAGGACCCGTCGACGCTCGACAACCTGCCCAGCCGTCCGCAGTCCTCGAACGCGGCCTTCTCGCTGAACTCCACGTACCCGTTCAAGGAGTGCCTGGAGGCGGCGAACGAGCCGTACAGCGAGTACTGCACCAGCTTCGGCGCGCAGGCGCCGGTGGCGGGCTTCAGCGACGCCAAGGGCTGGTACCCGGGACTGGAGAACCGCAGCGGGCGGCTCTTCGCCCGGGACAGTGACGCCTCGGTGGTCATCCCGTCGCGGGGCGGCGTGCCGTACACGACCCGGATCACCAACCCGGACGGCAGCCCGGCGACCGACCTCTACGGCACCGACCTCGGGTTCACCGTGCTGGGCTCGGGCAACCCGGGCGACCAGGACGCCGCGTACGGCGTTTCGATCGTCATCAAGCGGACCGCGAAGGACAACTCGTACGCCACGGTGTACGTGACCTCGGCGAAGCCGTGATCTGAGGATCGTCCCCGACGGGACACGCGGCGGGGCCCGTCCGGAGCACACTGCTTCGGACGGGCCCCGCTTCTTGTTACGCCGCCCGACATCCGGTCGACCATCCGTGTGACATTTTCGCGCCCCTCGGCGCTCCCCTACGGGGACTCCATAATCACCGCCACTCACAGTGATCGTGGCCGAAACGAAATGTGAATCGGCGTCAAACCAGGCCGCCCATTGGTCCGTATTTGCCCAGGAAATATGGCCGTCCGTCCGGGTAGTTGCCTAGTGACAAGGATGGAAACCTCTGCCATTGTGAGTGACGCATGACATGACAGTGATGGCCTTGGCTGCCTCTGTCATGTAACAGGTTCCACAAAGGAGGAGGACCTTTGAGGAGACGAGTCACGGCGGGCCTGGCTTCGGCCGCGGCCGCGCTGCTGGCAGCCGGCGTCGTTACGGCCCCGGCTTCCGCCGCCCCGGCGGCGGAACCCAGCCCCGGCGCCGACAAGGCGAAGCACGGCAAGGACAGCCTCCCCGATCCGAAGGCGGATCAGCATCGGGAGGTCCGCAAGCAGGCCATCGCCGACCTGCTGACGGGCAAGGCCAAGCTTCAGACGCGCAACGGCTCGAAGGTCATCCAGGTCAAGGACGACCTGTTCGTCGAGTACCAGCAGGCGCCGAAGACCGACCCCATCTTCACGATGCTGGTCAACTTCGGCGACAAGACCGACCCCCGTACCGGCGGCACCGCCGGCCCCGTGGTCAACCAGATCCCGGAGCCGGACCGCAACTGGGACGGCAGCGCCACCGACAACAACAGCACCCTGTGGCGGTCCGACTTCAACAAGGACCACTACAAGGACATGTTCTACGGCGAGGGGGAGTCGTTCAAGGACTTCTACCTCAAGCAGTCCGGCGGTCGGTACACCGTCAACGGTGACGTGAGCGACTGGGTCACCGTTCCCTACAACGAGGCGCGGTACGGCAGCAACGCCATCTCCGACGCCGACGGCTCCTGGAACTTCATCAAGGACGGCGCCACGTCCTGGTATGACGCCCAGATCAAGGCCGGCAAGACGCCGCAGCAGGTCAAGGACTACCTGGCCCAGTTCGACATCTGGGACCGGTACGACTTCGACGGCGACGGCAACTTCAACGAGCCCGACGGCTACCTCGACCACTTCCAGGCGGTGCACGCCGGTGAGGGTGAGGAGGCCGGCGGCGGCGCCCAGGGCGAGGACGCCATCTGGTCGCACCGCTGGGCCGCGTTCACCAACCTCGACGGCAAGGCCGGCCCGGCCGGCAACCTGGCTGGTGGTGTGCAGATCGGCGACACCGGGATGTGGATCCGTGACTACACCACGGAGCCGGAGAACGGTGGCCTCGGCGTGTTCTGCCACGAGTACGGTCACGACCTCGGTCTGCCGGACCTGTACGACACCGCCGGTGGCGACAACGGCGTCGGCTTCTGGAGCCTGATGTCCTCGGGTTCGTGGCTGAGCCACGGCACTGACGACATCGGTTCGACCCCGGGTTACATGGACCCGTGGTCGAAGCTCTTCCTGGGCTGGCTGAACCACACCACGGTCGACTACGGCAAGGGCAGCACCGAGGTGACCCTGGGCGCGGCCGGTGACAGCGACGGGCCGAAGGCCCAGGCTGTCGTGGTCAACCTGCCCTCGCAGACCCAGACCACGACCTACAACACGCCGTTCGGCGGGGCGTACGAGTGGTGGGGCGGCAGCGCGGACGACCTGAACACCTCGCTGACCCGCACCCTGGACCTGACCGGCTCGACGTCCGCGTCGATCACCACCAAGGCCCAGTGGGACATCGAAGAGGACTACGACTACCTCTACGCCGAGGTGTCCACCAACGGCGGTGCCACCTGGACCGCCCTGCACAACTCGCTGATCGACGCCGGTGAGACCGGTGTCGACGGCTCCACCAGCGGCAACTGGGTCGACCTGACCTACGACCTGTCGGCGTACGCCGGCAAGGCCGTGCAGTTCCGCTACCGCTACGCCACCGATGGCGGCGTGCACCTTGCGGGTCCGTTCCTGGACAACATCTCGCTGACCAAGAACGGCACCGTCGCGTGGACCGACGACGCGGAGACCCTCGCCGCGGAGTGGACCGCCAAGGGCTTCACCCGGATGACCGGCTCGGTCACCGACACGTACCCCCGCTTCTACATCGCGGAGAACCGGACCTACGTCGGCTACGACGACACCCTGCGGACCGGTGGGTACAACTTCGGCTACGGCAACACGCGGCCGGACTTCGTGGAGCGGTACGCGAACCAGCCCGGCCTGCTGGTCTGGTACGTGAACTACGCGTACGGCGACAACAACACCTCGGCGCACCCGGGCTACGGCCTTAACCTGCCGGTGGACGTTCGTCCGGGTCAGATCAAGGTCGGCGGTCAGGGCACCATCAGCAACCGCCGCAACGGCTACGACGCGACGTTCAGCCTGTACGCCAAGCCGGCGCAGACCTTCCACAAGAACGGCGTGGCGGTCACCGTTCCGGCGCTCGACCCGAACCCGCTCTTCACCGACAGCGGGGCGAACAAGTACTGGAACAGCAGCAACCCGCAGAACTCGGTGAAGGTGGCCGGCACCGGCACCAAGATCGAGATCCTGAAGCAGGGCGCCAACCCGACCGACGACATGGTCGTGAAGGTCAGCAACTGATCAGGTAGCACACCCGGAGGGGCCGGTGGCGGCGACGCCATCGGCCCCTTCCGTATATCCGATGATCGAAACACGTCACTGCGTTTCGCGGTTGCGCGATTCCCCCTGCTCACCGCCCTCGATGACCCTCAACCGGTATGACGGTGAAAAGCGTTCCCAACAAAAAGTCGCTACAAATCGACGCACTTGTCTTCCCACCCGTCACGGGAATGTCTATCTTCACCATTGGTCCCACTCGTGGGACGTCTCCCCGGCCCGTACCCCCGTTGGGCCGGTTCCCTCACACCGGAGGTACCACGTGCGCAAAGTCGCAGTGGGTCTGCTCGGGCTTTCGCTGACGGCGACGGGGCTGGTGGCGGGCACGTCCGCCAGCGCCGCGCCGACGCCGAAGTTGCCGGCAGCCGCCCCGTCGGTTGCCGATACCGCCCATGCAGACCACGATCTGCCGGACAAACTCGAGGACAAGCGGCGCGCTCTGCGTCAGGAGGGCCTGAGCAAAGTCCTCTCCGGCCGGGCCAAGGCACAGCAGATCAACGGCAGCACCGTCGTCAAGGTCGGCGAGACCGCCGGCGGCGCGGCCGGCGTCACCGCCCGGACCGCGACGAAGGGTGGCAAGAAGGACCAGTACGTCGAGCTGGCCCGGGAGCGGACCGACAAGATCTTCGTGATCCTGGCCGAGTACGGCGACGAGCGGGACCCGGCCTACCCGGACAAGGACGAGAACCCGGACATCCCCGGCCCCACCCGGTTCGACGGCCCTCGGCACAACGAGATCCCGGCGCCCAACCGGTCGCTGGACAACTCGACCGTCTGGCAGCCGAACTACAGCCCCGAGCACTTCCGTCAGCTCTACTTTGGCACGAAGCAGGGCGACGAGTCGCTCAAGCAGTACTACGAGGCCCAGTCGTCCGGGCGGTACACCGTGGACGGCGAGGTCACCGACTGGGTGAAGGTCAAGTACAACGCCGCGCGGTACGGCCGCTCGAACGACCCGATCGCGGACGCCTCCAACGACCCGGCCAACGACCCGGCGGTCTGCGCCAGCAGCGTCTGCCAGAACACCTGGGACCTGGTCCGCGACGCCGCCAACCAGTGGGTCGCCGACCAGAAGGCCAAGGGCCGCACCGCGGCCCAGATCAAGGCCGACATGCAGTCCTTCGACCAGTGGGACCGGTTCGACTACGACGGCGACGGCAACTTCAACGAGCCGGACGGCTACATCGACCACTTCCAGATCGTCCACTCCGGCGGCGACCAGGCCGACGGTGACCCGATCCAGGGTGAGGACGCCATCTGGAGCCACCGCTGGGCGGCCTACAGCAACTCGCCGGTCGGCCCGGCCAACAACGAGATCGGTGGCACCCAGATCGGTGACACCGGCGTCTGGATCCGCGACTACACGATCCAGCCGGAGAACGGTGGCCGCAGCGTCTTCTACCACGAGTACGGCCACGACCTCGGTCTGCCGGACGACTACAACGTCGCCAGTGGTGGGGACAACAACAACGAGCACTGGACCCTGATGGCCCAGAGTCGGCTCAGCGCCAAGAACGACGGCGGCATCGGTGAGCGCGGTGGCGACCTCGGCGCGTGGAACAAGCTCCAACTCGGCTGGCTCGACTACGAGGTGGTCAAGGCCGGACAGAAGCGCACCCTGAACCTCGGCCCGCAGGAGTACAACTCCAAGAGGGCCCAGGGCGCGGTGGTGGTGCTCCCGCAGCGGGAGTACACCTTCAACAACGGCAAGCCGTTCGAGGGCACCAAGCAGTACTTCTCGGGTAACGCCGACGACCTGGACAACACCATGACCAGGACGCTGGACTTCACCGGAAAGTCGACGGCGGCGCTGTCGATGAAGGGCCGCTACGACATCGAGTCCGGCTTCGACTACCTCTTCTTCGAGGCGTCGCTGGACGGTGGCACCACCTGGACGGCGCTGCCGGCCACGGTCAACGGAAAGGCGATCGGCATGGTGGGCGGTCGTCCGGGTCTCACCGGCAGCAGCGATGGCGCGTGGGCCGACATCAACATTCCGATGAACGTCGCCGCCGGCAAGAAGGTGCAGTTCCGGTTCCACTACCAGACTGACGGCGGGCTCTCCGCGGGCGGCTTCTACGGTGACGCCATCACCGTGACCGCCGACGGGCAGACCCTGCTCAGCGACGGCGCCGAGGCCGGTGCCGGGGACTGGGCGCTGAAGGGCTTCAGCATCGTCGAGGAGACCTACAAGCGGAAGTTCGACAACTACTACATCGCCGGCAACCGCTCGTACGTCTCGTACGACCAGTACCTGAAGACCGGCCCGTACTACTTCGGATACGCCAACACCCGTCCGGACTGGGTGGACCATTACGCGTACCAGCAGGGTCTGCTCATCTCCTACTGGAACCTCCGGTGGGCGGACAACGACACCGGCGCGTCCGTGGCGGGGCACCCGGGTGAGGGTCGCAACCTGATCATCGACGCGCACCCGCGGCCGATCTACAACCTGACCGGCAACCCCTGGCGGGCCCGGGTCCAGGTGTACGACGCGCCGTTCAGCCTGAAGAAGGCGGGCTCGTTCACGCTGCACATCAACAGCCAGCCGCAGTACATCCGTGGCCAGGCCGCGCAGCCGCTGTTCGACGACACCCAGCAGTACTGGTACCCGGAGCTGCCGAACCACGGCGTCAAGCTCCCGGCCACCGGCACCAAGATCAAAGTCCTGGAGCAGGACGGCACCTCGCTGAAGGTCCGCTTCTCCTGATCCGCTGATCAGCGAAACACCGCAACGCCGCAACGCCGCGATGCCCGGGCAGGTCACCTGCCCGGGCATCGCCCTTTCCGGCGCCGATCCCCGACCCCACCGCCGATCGTGTCCGGATCGGGGAACCCGGCACCCTCCCGCCCCGTCAGACCGACGTGCCCACCACCCGCACCACCGCGCCGTACGCGAGCCTGGCCGCCGTGCTTGCCCTCACCCTGGCCGGCTGCACGCGGCCGGAGAACGGAGACGCCGTGTCCGCGCGACAGGACCCGTCGACCACCCCGCCCAGCACCGGGGAGCCGGTTACGGCCCCGCCCGGCGAGCCCTCGGCCGTCGCGCCGTCGGGGCGTACCTCGCCGCCGCTCTCCTCGACCGACCTACCGACACTGCGGCCGCCGAGCGGACCGCCCGAGCATCCCACCGACCTGCGCCGGGCCGACGTGTTCGCCGGCCGGATCAGCCGCGGCGGCTCGGGCCCGTGCTACGGCCTGGTCACCGACGACGGCCACGAGTACGCGCTGCACGGCGAGAACCTGGGCACCTGGGGCACCGGGACCTGGGTCCGCGTCACCATCGGACCGCCCACCAGCAACGCGGACTGCGGTCCCGGCATCCGGGCCGACCTGATCAAAATCAACCCGGTCGGCTGACCCACGGCCACCGGTTCCGCGCCGGTCCGGGCCGCCGGGACGGACAGCGGTTCCCGGGACCTAGGCTGTGCCCCATGACCGAGCAGCGTGGCGGACCCGTCGACGAGTCCTGCGTCCTGCCCGAGGGGCCCTGGACGCACCGGTTCGTCGGCGCCAACGGCAGCCGCTTCCACGTGGTCGAGGCCGGCACCGGCCCGATGGTGCTCTTCCTGCACGGCTTCCCCGAGTACTGGCTGGCCTGGCGGGACCTGCTGCCGGCGGTGGCCGACGCGGGGTTCCGGGCGGTCGCGGTCGACCTGCGCGGTTACGGCGCGAGCGACAAGCCACCCCGGGGGTACGACGGATACACCCTCGCCGCCGACGTGGTCGGGCTGATCCGGGCGCTAGGCGAACGGTCGGCGACCCTGGTCGGCGCCGGGGCCGGCGGCCTGATCGCCTGGACGGCCGCCTCGTTCCACCCCACCATGGTCCGGCGGCTGGTGGTGCTCGGCGCCCCGCACCCGCTCCGGCTGCGGGCCGCGATCTTCGCCGACCCGCGCGGCCAGTTCGCCGCCGCCACCCCGACGCTGAAGTTCCAGCTTCCCCGCTACGAACACGTGCTCACCCGGGACGACGCCGCCGAGGTCGAGGCGATACTGCGCCACTGGGGCGGGCCACAGTGGGTCGGCGGCCCGGACTTCGAGGCGTACGTCCGGTGCTGCCGCGAGGCGATGCAGATCCCGCAGGTCGCCTTCTGTGCGCTGGAGGGCTACCGGTGGGCGTTCCGGTCGGCGCTCCGGCTGCAGGGCTACCGGTTCGTCCGACTGATGCAGAAGCCGCTGGTCACGCCGACGCTGCAACTGCACGGCGCGCTGGACCCCGCCTCCCTGCCCCGCACCGCGCAGGGCTCCGGCCGGTACGTCACCGCACCGTACGAGTGGCGGCTGCTCGACGGGGTCGGCCACTTCCCGCACGTGGAGGCGAAGGACCTGGTGCTCGGGGAGATCCTGCGCTGGGCGAAGTCCTGACTCAGACCCGCTGCTCACGCAGGTCGGCCACCTCGTTGGCCGGCGCCCAGCCCTGGTAGACGCCGAACTCGAAGGCCTCCAGCCCCATCGCCCTTGCGACCGGCCAGCGTCCGCCGGTGTACTCCACCCGCAGCCAGCCGTCGTGCTCGGCCAGCACGATGAACGGCTGCCCCTGCCAGGTGCAGGTGGTCCGGACGTACACCAGGTCGTCGACCTCGGCGGTCGGTACCACCCGGACGTGCCGGCCGGGGCGTACCTCCTCGAAGCCCTCGCCCGGCTCCGACTGGTAGAGCCGGACGTCGTCGCCGTCGGGGCCGGCCTGGTACTCCCGCCCCTGCCAGCGGGCCACGTAGCCGTCGCGGGTCACGGCTGACCGACCCGTCGCCACAGCAGCGCGTCGCCGTCCAGGACGGCGATCACCCGCTCGGTGCCGTCCGCGCCGATCCGCCACAGCTGCGCACCGTGCGGCAGGCGGGCGCTGTCCACCTTGAACTCGGCGACCACGTCGCTGCTCTCTCCCGGCGCGAACCCGTTGCCCCGGAACGGCGGGCGTTCGATCACCCAGCCCTCCATCGCCCGCATCGCGGACTCGTTCTGCCCCCCGTAGGGGATCCGGTAGAGGCTCGGGCGGTACGCCGGCCAGCGGAACACGTAGATCTCCTCGGCATCGCGGGAGAAGGGCGAGTCCGGGTGGCCGAGGCCGAGCGCGTCGTACAGCTGCGCCGGGGCGGTCAGGTGGGCCAGCTCGTTGGCCCGGTGCACGAAACCGGAGACTCGGTCGTAGCCCCGCTCCAGGTAGTAGGCGAGCTGGCTCGCGGCGATCGCCTTCTGCATGGTCACCGGACGGGTCGGGTCGGACACCGGCGGTGCGTGCCGGGTCGTGGACGCCGGTGTCGGCTCGGTGGCGGGCTGCTCCGGCTCACTCTCCGGGTCGTCGCCGAGCCCCACCTCGGCGGCCCAGTTGGCCAGCCCGACGACCTGCTCGCCGGGGTACTTCGCCCCGACCGGGGTCCCCGGGTTGACCGCGAACGACCAGCTCTCGTCCGGCCAGCGGCGGATGAGCTGGACGAACTTGACCCGTACCGTCTCGACCGGCCCGTCGGCCCGGTCAGCCAGCCGCTCCGGCGAGGTGTAGACCACCACGTACGTCTCGCCGTCCAGCGCCTCGGTCCGCCAGACGAAGCCCGGATCCCCCGGGCGGCTGCCCGGCGCCGAGTCCGGTGCGCTGGGCAGCAGCACCCGGGCCAGCAGCAGGGTGGAGAGGAAGGTGTCCGTGCTGCCGCTGCCCGCCGCTCCGAGCAGGTCCTCCTCGACGCCGTTCGCCGGCACGAAGTCCACCGGCGCCGGCTCCTCGCGCCGCGGCGGGCCGGCCGCGGCGGGGTGGTCGCCGAGTGGTCCGGTGCCCGCTCCGGCTCCGGAGGCGGTCGCCGGGGGATCGACCTGCGGCGTGGTCGGCTCGACCGGCTCGGCCGGCGGCGTGGTGGGCTCGAACAGCGGTGCCGTCGGATCGGCCGGCGGCGTCGTCGACTCGAACAGCGAGCCGGTCGGCCCGGCCGGCGGCGTTGCCGGCTCGAACAGCGGGGCCGTCGGCTCGGCTCGCGGCTCCACCGCGAACGACAGGGTGGGATCGGTGGGGCCGGCCCAGGGTGCGGCGGCCGACCGGTCCGCCTCGGCGGAGGTCGCCGTGGACCGGGCGGCGGGGACGGTCGGCGCCTCGTACGGTTCCGGTCGCGCGGCCCCCGCCGGCTCCGTCCCGGCCGAACGATCGTCGGCCCACCCCGCCGGCTGGCCGCCCTGCGGCTCGGTCAGGTCGCGGGACTCGATGACGGTGCCCTCGATGACGATCGGCGAGAAGGTCCGCCGTGGCGCGGGCGGACCGGACACCGGCTCGGCGATCGACGGGGGCAGCTCCTCCGCTTCCGCCGGGGCGACTAACGGCGGGGAGGCCGGTCCGGCGGGAGCGAGGATCAGCTGGGTCTGCTCGTCCGCATCCGACCCTCCGGGCGTCGGACGACGCCGGGGCAGGGCCTGGGTGAGGTCCCCACCGGCGGCCGGGTCGGCGGGACGGAATGCCGTGGTCGGCTCGTCCCCGGACGACTCGGCACGGGGGCGGGGAAGCCCCGGCGCATGCTCGGCGGGGTTGTCGACCCCGAACGCGCGGGTCGCCTCCTCCGGCACCGGCTCGCCGAGGGGTCGGCGACGCGGAAACGGCTGACCGCCCCGACCGGGGCGGGACGGCGGCACCGCCAGGTCGCCGGTGCGGTGCGGCTGGCTCAACGGTGACGGCCGCCGGGACACCCGCCCGGACGCGGGCTCGAAGAAGGACCGGGTGGGGGTCCGCTCCGCGTCGTCGCTCCCACCGTCCGCGGTCGCCGCCCCGGGCCGGCCGGAGGTCGTGCCGGAGCCGAACGGGTCCTGGTCGTCAGGGCCGCGACGCAGGTCGTTGAGCCAGCCGGAGAGGCTTTCGGTGCCGTTCTCCGGCCGCGCGACGGGCCGGGCCCGGAAGGAGCCATCACCCGGTCCGACGGGTTCACCGTCGCGCTGCCCGGACCGGCCCGGGGATGTCACCTGGGCGGACGCCCGGCGGGCGTTCGGCACCTCCGGTGGCCGGGCGGGCGGCGCGGTGGCCGCTGGCGGAACCGGTGGCCGGGTGGGCGGCGGAACGGGAGGCGCGGCGGCCGCCGGTGGAACCGGCGGCCGGGCAGCCGTGGACGGGACCGGCACGATCGACGGCTCCGGCGGAGCCGGAACGCGCCCACCGAAGGGCGGCGAGACCGGCACGCCGGGCGCCGGAGAGACGGGCATGCCGGGCGCCGGAGAGACCGGGGCGTCCCGGCCCGACACGGTGGCGCTGCCCCGGGCGCGGGCGGCCGTCTCGGCCCGTTCGAGGCGGGTCCGGGCACCCGTGGTCCGGCCGGGCAGCCGGACGTCCCCCCGGGAGAGCTGCGCGACGAACCACGAGGGCAGGTAGCCCTCGATCGGCAGCCCAGGGTTCACCGCCAGCCACCACTCGTGGTTCGGCCAGTTCGCCGCGAGATCGGCGTACGGGACGGGCTGGCTGTTGCCCGCGTTCTCGCCCAGGCAGGCCCGCAGCGCGGTGATCGACGTGAATGCCAGCACGTGCGTCCGGCCGCCGGTGGTCCAGGTCCCCCACCCCATCGGCGCCTGCCCGGCGAGCGCCTCCGCGGCGACCGGCAGCAGCAGGTCGACGCCGGTCAGGATGCGGAAGTAGAGCTGCTGGTCCTGGGCGCGCAACGCGTCCCGCATCGCCACCTCGGCCTCGGTAGCCGGTTCCCATCCGGTCACGGCCACCTCTCCTCCCGCGAACAGGCCATAGGTATCGCGTACAACCTACAAGGTGGTAACAAGATCACAATGGCTGGCCGTCGCCGGTGCACCGGCCCGGCGCGGAGGCGCTAACATCCCGTTCCGGAGTCGCCACGATACGGAGGCGGTCGATGTCCCGGCCCACCGCGCGCCCGGCCCTGGCCGCCTTGGCGGCGGTTCTCGCCGCCGTCCTGCCGGCCGCGCCGGCAGCCGCCCGGGCCGCGCCGGCCTGCTCCGCGCCGCCCGCGCCGGCCCGCCCGGTGGCCGACCAGCCGTGGCCCCAGCAAGGGTACGCCCCGGACCGGCTCACCCCGTTGGCCACCGGCGCCGGGTTGGTCGTCGCGGTGGTCGACTCGGGGGTGGACCGACGGCACCCGCAGCTGGCCGGTCGGGTGCTCGACGGCGCCGACTTCCTCGACCCGGGCGGTGACGGCACCCGGGACTGCGCCGGGCACGGCACCGGGGTGGCGAGCATCATCGCCGCGTCGCCCCGCGCGGGCGTCGCGTTCCGCGGGCTCGCGCCGGGCGCTCGCATCCTGCCGGTACGGGTCAGCGAGCAGCAGGTGGTCGACGGGCGGGAGTCGGGGCGTACGGTCGGCGCGGCCGACTTCGCCCGGGCGATCCGTTGGGCGGTGGACCACGATGCCGACGTGCTCAACCTCTCCGTGGTGCTGTACGCGGACAGCCCGGCGGTCCGGTCGGCGATCGCGTACGTGGTCCACCGGGACGTGGTCGTGGTGGCCGCCGTGGGCAACCTCCACGACAGCGGGGACCCCCGTCCCTACCCGGCCGCGTACGACGGGGTGCTCGGGGTGGGCGCGATCGGGGCGGACGGGGCGCGGTCGTCCTTCTCCCAGACCGGCCCGTACGTCGACCTGGTCGCGCCCGGCGGCGACGTGCTGATGGCCGCCCCCGGGCAGGGGCACCACCGGGCTGAGGGGACGAGCTACGCGGCGCCGTTCGTGGCGGCCACCGCGGCGCTGCTCCGGCAGTACCGCCCGGAGCTGACCGCCACCGAGGTGGCCCGGCGGATCGTCGACAGCACCGACCCGGCCCCGGGGCGCGACGACGGCTACGGCACCGGGGTGCTGAATCCGTACCGCGCGGTCACCGAGACATCGGGGTCGGCGGCCGACCGGCCCGGTCGGACGGCGACACTCCCGGTGGATCGCACCGATCCGGCCGCGGCGGCACACCGGGCCCGGCGGGCGGCGGCGCGGCACCGGGCGCTGCTGGTGGCCGGCGCGGCCGGGGCGACGGCGACGTTGGTGGTGTTGCTGGCCGTGGTGCTGCCCCGGGGCTCCCGCCGGCGCTGGCGCCCGGCCGGCCCGGCCTGACCCGCCGGACGCCCCACCGCGGTCGGATCCCGGGGTAGCGCCCACGTCGCGGCGGCGGTACGCGCCGGCCGAACCGGGGCGGAGTCTGCGGCGAGACCGGAGCGGCCGGTCGGAGAAACGCCGACGGCGGCGACGCGGGCCGGGCCGCCCGACGCCGCCGCCGCGCGGCCGTCAATGGAACAGGTTGACGTTCCGCCTCTCGGTGTCGAGGTAGTCGGCGGCGGAGTCGTCCACCGCCAGCTTGATGTCGCGCAACATCGCCTGCAGGTCCTGCGAGGCGGACCGCCACCTCGTCTGCCGCTGCTCGTACGCCTCCCGGGCCTCACCGGTCCAGCTCGACACCAGCGGCGCGGCGTCCCGTTCCAGCTGCCCGAGCTGGCTGTCGAGCGTGTTCAGCGCTTTCTGGATATCCGCGCTGGCCTGCTGCAGCGCGGCGAAGTTGACGACCAGCACACCGTGGTCCATGGGATCTCCCCTCCCGGTGGGTCAGAGCGGCAACTGGATGCCGCGGTTGGTGCCGGCGACCCGGCTGGCGGCCTCGGTGTCCGAGACGTCGTACTGCTGGCCGGCGGTGCGGATCGCGGCGGCGGTCTCCCGCAGGGCCCGCTGCAGCGCCGCCTGGTCCTGCGACCACTGCTGCTTGACCTGCGCGAACGAACGCCCGCCGGCGCCCCGCCAGGCCTGCTGCAGCACCTCCAGCTCGGCCATCAGGCCGCTCAGCATGGCCTGCAACGACTGGTCCACCTGCTCGAACTTCGCGGCGGTCTGCTGCATCACCGCGGCTTCTGCCTGGGTCTGGGACACCCCGGACGTCACCTCGTCTCCTCGGTCGTGGCTGGTCGCGGGAACGACCACCGTGGACGTACCGTGGCGCGGGGCCGACTTCGTGGGGCGGGACGGCTGCGCGCTCGGCGGAACTCGTCGCTGACGGTAGCCGCCCGATTGCGGTTGTGCTACCCCCTTCTCCTCCCCTGTGGACAACGAGCCGATCCGCGAACCCTTACGATGAGCCACGCCATCGTCACCCGAGGATCGGCGGAGGAGGCGCGGTGACGACGACCAGGACCGGACCCCCGGCTCCGGCGACGACCCGCCAGCCCCCTGCCGCCACAGTGGATACCAACCGGGGCGCGCACGAGGTCGGGCCACCTGGCCGGCCAGGTCGTGGCGGCGCAGCTGGCCGCGGCGGTGCTCGTCGCGGCCGCGGGCCGGGGAGTGGCCGTCACCGCCGCCGCCCTGCTGCTGGCCACCCTGCTGCTGCCCGCCGCCTGGGTCCGGTTCCGCGGCCGCTGGCTCTTCGAGTGGCTGATCGTCGGCCTGGCGTACCTCACCCGACGGCGTGCCCTCCCACCGGCCGCCGGTCCGGCCGCACTGGTGGACCTGGTTGCCCCCGGCGCCGAGGTGCGCTCCGTCGAGCTGGCCGGCGGTCCGGCCGCCGTGGTCGACGACGCCGCCGGACTGACCGCACTGCTGGAGATCGGCGACCCGGGCGACCTGCTCGGCGACGGCCGGCGCACCCTGCCGCCGCCACTGTCCCTGCTGCCCGCCCCGAGCGCGGAGAGCCCACCAGTGGAGATCCAGCTCCTGCTCTCCGCGTCGCCGGCCCCGGCCCCGGCCACCGGCGCCGGCACGGCCGGCACGTCGTACCGGCAGCTCACCGACGGGCGGCTGGCGGGGCAGGACCGGGCCGTGCTCGCCGTCCGGGTGCTGCGCGTGGACGGCTGGTCGGACGAGGAGCTGCACCGGGCCCTGTCCGGCACGGTCCGGCGGATCGTCCGCCGGCTCGGGCCGCTGACCGGGCGGCCGTTGGGCCAGCCGGCCGCGCTTCGGTGCTCGCCGAACTGGCCCACCACGACGGCAGCCCGCCGACCCGGGAGTCCTGGCAGACGGTGGGGGCCGGCGGGCTGCTGCAGAGCACGTTCCGGCTGCGACGCTGGCCGGATCCGCGCACCGACGCCGCGCGCCGGCTGGTGTCCCGGCTGCTCGCGCTGCCCGTCACCGCCACCACCGTGTCGCTCTGCGTCGGCCCGCGCATCGGCACCGACCCCGCACCGGTACCGGCCGAGCTGACCGTACGGCTGGCCGCCTGGACGGCCGGGGAGCTGGCGGTCGCCGACCGGGCGCTGCGCCGGGTCGTCGCCGACCTCGGCGGCGAGGTCCGCCGGCTCGACGGCGAGCAGCTGGGCGGGTTGGCCGGCACCCTGCCGCTGGCGTTGGGGCGGGCCGGCGGCACCGTGGGCGGGGCGACCCTGGACGCGTTGGAGCTGAGCCTCGGCGAGGCCGGTCTGATGGTGGGCGCGAACCGGCACGGCGGGGCGATCACCGTACGACTGTTCCGCCCCGAGCCGACCCGGGTGCTGCTCGTCGGCGGGGTGCGGGCCGCCCAGCTGGTGGTGCTGCGCGCGCTGGCCCTGGGCGCCCGGGTGGTCGTGCAGACCGCCCGACCGCGGGCCTGGGAGCCGTTCGTCCGGGGCGTCGGCGCGCCCGGCGGGGCGGTCCCGGTGATCCCGCCCGGTCGGCCGGTGGGTGGGGCTCCCGGAACGCCGTTGCAGCCGCTGCTGCTCGTGGTCGACGCCGGCGCGGCACCGGGCGGGGCCGGGCCCGGGACGGCCTGGCGATCCACTCTGGTCGTCCGGGACGAGCTCACCCCGGCGGACGTGGACGCGCTGGCCCGGGTCGACCTGGCGATCCTGCAACCGCTGGACCCGGATGAGGCGGCGCTGGCCGGCGCCGCACTGGGGTTGGGCGGCTCGGCGGAGTGGCTGACCCGGATCCGGGACGACATGGTCGCGGTGGTCAACCGGCGGGCGCTGCGCTGGGCGCTGCTCTCTCCGACGCCGATCGAGTCGCAACTCGTCGGCCGCCCCGCCCGCCGCTGAGCCACGGCTCGGAGCACCCCGGCGACGGATCCGTCGATCTTTGCGGGTTCCGCCGGTGGACGGTCCGTGGCACGATCCCGGCCATGGATTTTCTGAAAGGTCTATTGATCCGGCTGGGCTCGACGGCGGCAGCCTTCTGGCTGGCCACTCTGCTCATTCCGGGCATCTCGCTGAACTCGGAGTCGGTCACCGAGACGGTGACCACGCTGGTACTGGTCGCGGTGATCTTCGGAGTGGTCAACGCGGTGCTCCAGCCGATCATCAAGACCGTCGGCTGCGGGTTCTACCTGCTGACCCTCGGCTTGATCGCCTTGGTGGTCAACGGGCTGCTCTTCCTGCTCACGAGCTGGATCGCCGACCAGGCCGGGCTGCCGTTCCACGTGGACGGCTTCTGGCCTGCCGCGGTGCTCGGCGCCCTCTTCGTCGGCATCGTCACCTGGATCCTCGGCGCCGTCCTCGACCGCGACTGACCACCCGGAGCGCCTGAGTTCCCGCCCACCGGCCAGGCCAGTGGGCGGGAATTGGCTGGTGAGGCCCGGGTGGGCCGGCACTAACGTCACCGGGGTGTTCACTCTGACCCGCCCTGACGGTTACCAGCTCAGCACCGACCCGGACCGGCTCGACCTCGACCTCGTGCACCGGTGGCTCTCGACCGACGCGTACTGGGCGATGGGGCGGGACCGGGAGACGGTCGCGCGCGCCTTCGCCGGCTCGATCGGATTCGGCGTCTACCGGCCCGGTGACGGGCGCCAGGTGGCGGTGGCCCGGGTGGTCACCGACCGGGCGACCTTCGCCTGGCTCTGCGACGTCTACGTCGACCCGGCGGAGCGCGGTCGCGGGCTGGGCACCTGGTTGGCCGGCGCGGCCCGCGACCACCTGGCCGGGCTGGGCGTACGCCGGATCGTGCTGGCCACGGCCGACGCCCACGGGGTGTACGCCAAGGTCGGCTTCACCCCGGTCGAACCCGGTCGCTGGATGGCGTGGGCACCGCCGGTGAGCCAGGTCACCGGAAAGGAGCAAGGCGCCGCATCACCACTTACGGTGGAGGCGTGAATCCGATCCGCCTCGGCTACCTGTACGGGCTCGGCGCGTACCTGCTCTGGGGCTTCTTCCCGATCTACCTGAAGCTGCTGCGCCCGGCCGGGCCGGTGGAGATCCTCGCCCACCGGATCGTCTGGTCGGTGGCCTTCGTGGCGCTGCTGCTCGCCGCGATGCGCAACGTCGGCTTCCTGCGGGCGCTGCTGCGCCGACCCCGGGCGCTGGCCGGCATCGCCGCCGCCGCCGCGCTGATCGCCGTCAACTGGGGTACCTACATCTACGGGGTGAACTCGGACCGGGTGGTGGAGACCGCCCTCGGCTACTTCATCAACCCCCTCGTCGTGGTGCTGCTCGGGGTCTTCGTGCTGCGGGAGCGGCTGCGGCCGGCGCAGTGGGCGGCGTTGGGCGTAGGCGCGCTGGCGGTGGCCGTGCTCACCGTCGACTACGGCCGGCCGCCCTACCTGGCGCTCACGCTGGCCTTCAGCTTCGCCGGCTACGGGTTCGTCAAGAAGCGGCTGGGGCTACCGGCCGCGGAGGGGCTGTTCGTCGAGTCGGCGGTGCTGGCGCTGCCCGCGCTGGCGTACCTGGGCTGGCTGGGCCGGCGGGGCGACGCCACGTTCGGGCACGTCTCGGCCGGGCACACCGCGCTGCTGGTGCTGGCCGGGGCGGCGACCGCGATCCCGCTGCTGCTGTTCGCCGGCGCGGCGAACCGGCTGCCGCTGTCCGGGCTGGGCATGTTGCAGTACCTCGCCCCGATCCTCCAGCTCGGCTGCGGAGTGCTGATCTTCCACGAGCCCATGCCGCCGGCCCGCCTCGCCGGGTTCGCCCTGGTCTGGGTCGCCCTGATCGTCTTCACCGTCGACGCCCTCCGCAACGCCCACCGCTCCCGCGCCAACTCCCGCCCCCCAACGCCAACCCGCACCCCCACCCTTACCGCCCCCTAGGCCCGGCGATCTTGCAGGTTCGGGCCCCTCAAGATGGGCCGAATGTGCCGTCTGCCGGGGCACCAAGTGCAAGATCGCGAGGGTCCGGGGGTGCGGTGGGGGTGGGGTCAGCGGGCGTCGTAGGCGAGGACGGGGGTGTTGTCGGCGCGGAGGAGTTCGAGGCGGACCAGCTCACCCTTGGTGAAGTGGGTGACACCGGTGAAGCGGACGTCGTCGCCGGGGGCGGCCAGCCAGGAGCCGATCTGCTCCGTCGCGCCGTCCGGGCCGTGCGCCACCAGCCGGAAGGTGTACGCCTCGCGGTGCCCGGCCCGCCGGTCGTACCCGCAACGCATGATCACCTCGGTGCCCCAGTCGGTGCCGGTCAGCGCGATCTCGGCGTGCACCGGCACCGCCCCGGCGACCGGCCGCATCGCCACCAGCGGCACCTGCGGCGGGGGCGCGTCGGCCGGCCGGACCAGGGTCCCCCCGACGCCCACCAGCACGGCGAGCACGGCGGCGGCGAGCGCGGTCAGCGCGTACCGCCGGCGGGACCGGAACCGCTCGCGGCGCCGGCGCTCCCGTGCGGCGTCGAGCAGCGCGGGCATCCGGGAGGTCTCCGACGCGGACGGGACGAACTGTTCCAGCCCGGCCGGGTCGAGCCGGCCGAGCAGCCCGGGCAGTACGGCGATCTCCGCCACCGCCTCCCGGCAGGCCGCGCAGCCGGACAGGTGCCGCTCGTAGGCGGCCCGGTCGGCGGGGGCGAGGGCGCCGAGCACGTATGCGCCGTCGTCGTGCGCGAACTCGCAGCGGCTCATCCGGTCACCCCCATCTCGGCCAGCGCCAACCGTAGTGAGCGCAGCGCGTAGTGGGTGCGCGACTTCACCGTGCCCGGCGGTACACCGAGCCGGGCGGCCGCCTCGGCCACCGACCGTCCCTGGTAGAAGCACTCGACCAGCACCTCCCGGTGGGTCGGGCTGAGCCGGTTCAAGGCCTCGGCCACGGTCCACGCCTCCACCGCGCGCTCCGCTTCGTCGACGGTGTCGGGCGGTTCGGGCAGCTCGTCGGTGTAGACCTCGCCGACCCGGGTGGACCGGCGCCGCCAGGCGTCGATCGCCAGGTTCCGCGCCGTGGTGAAGAGCCAGGCCCGGACCGAGCCGCGTCGGGGGTCCAGCGACTCGGGGTGCCGCCAGGCCCGCAGCAGCGTCTCCTGCACCAGGTCCTCGGCCCGCGGCCGGTCGCCGTTGACCAGCCGGAGGGCGTGCGCGAAAAGCGCGTCGCCGTGCTCGTCGTGCAGCGCGCGCAGCAGTTGGGCGTCTTGGTCACTGATGGCGGGTCACCTCGCTCTCGGCGGCGAGTCCGGCGATGCGTTCGCCCGTGAACACGTGCGGGGACCCCGATCGGTTCAGCCGGATCGGGGCCGCACGTATTCCTGGGCGGTGCACGTCGGCGCCGACGCGGTGCGGGTCAGGTGTCCGCGGCGATGCCGTCGGCGACGGCCCGGGCGACGGTGAGCAGCTTGGCCCGGACCACCCGGGCGGAGGTCATCATCTCGCTGGCCGGCAGCGCGCAGGCCAGCACCACCCGGCGCTCGATGTCCTTGTCCGGGGTGACCAGCACCGCGGCGCACGCCACGCCCTGCCGGAACTGCCCCAGCTCCAACTGCATGCCGCGCCGGTCGCCGGCGGCCAGGTCGGCCTCGAACGTCTCGATCGTGGTCAGGGTGGCGCTGGTGAACGGGCGCATGCCGTACTCCCGCAGGTAGCGGAAGCGCTGCTCGGCGGTGAGGGTGGCGAGCAGGCTCTTGCCGAGCGCGGTGGCGTGCGCGCCCTCGTCGAAGCCCGGCACCAGGTCCTCCAGGTACGGCGAGCGCGGCCCCTCGGCGACCGCCGTGACGGCCACCTGGCCGCCCACGAAGCGCCCGAGGTAGTGGCTGTACCCGGTGTCGACGGCGGCCCGGCGGAGCGCCTCACCGACCGTGGCCGGGCCGCGGAACGCGGTCACCAGCTCGCGGTAGCGGTCGGCCACCTCCAACCCCACGATGTACGTCCCGTCCTCGCGACGGATCACGTAGCCCTCGTACGCCAGGGTGCGGACCAGGTGGTACGTGGTGGCCACGGTCAGCTCGCAGCGGCGGGCGATCTGCTTGACGGTCAGGCCCTTCGGCGCACGGCCGACCGACTCGAGCACTCGAAGCGCGCGGGACACGCTCCGGATCAGGTCCGAAGGTTCCGCCAAGGGGTCGCGCACAACCACCTCCGCCGCCGGGGACTTACACCATATGAAAAACAGGCCGAGTGCGAAATGCCTGTTCGGGTCGAGGATGCCAGATCACCGGGCACAGCCCGTACATCGACAGACACGATCCGCTGCCAAACGTGGTCGGCGTAGGTTTGCCTGACCATGACCGACACCGTGCTCGACCCCGCACCTGCCGCGTCCCGGCGGACCGTCCGGGCCAGCGCGGGCGCCGTCGCCACCACCATCGCCTGCGTGCTGCCCGTCTTCCTGGTCGGCGGTCTCGCCGTGCAGATGGGCCGCGACCTCCACTTCTCCCCCGCCGGGCTGGGCCTCGCCGTCTCGGTCTACTTCGGGATCAGCGCGCTCGCCTCGGTCCCTTCCGGGGCGCTGGTCGAGCGGTACGGCCCGGCCGTGGTGGCCCGCGCCGGCATCCTGCTCTCCGCCGGCTCGCTGCTGGCCGTGGCGACACTGGCGCGGTCGTATCCGGTGCTGGTCGCGCTGCTCGGGCTGGGCGCCGCCGCGAACGCCCTCGGCCAGCTCGCCAGCAACGCCGCGTTGGCCCGGCACGTGCCCGCCCACCGGCAGGGGCTGTCGTTCGGGGTGAAGCAGGCCGCGATCCCGGTCTCCACGCTGCTGGCCGGCGCGGCGGTGCCGACCATCGCGCTGACCGCCGGCTGGCGCTGGGCGTTCGTGGCGGCCGCCGGGGCCGCGCTGGCCGCGCTGCCGGCCGTACCCCCGCAGGAGGGCGACCGGACCGCGCGGGCCGCCGCCACCCGCGCCGGCCGGGCCACGTGGGCGCTGGTGGTGGTTGGGCTGGCGGCGACGTTGGCCGCGGCGGCGGCCAACGCGCTGGGCACCTTCGTGGTGGATTCCTCGGTCGGCCGCGGGCTGTCGCCCGGCCTGGCGGGCCTCACCCTGACCCTGGGCAGCGCGGTCTGCGTGGCGGCCCGGGTCGCCGCCGGCTGGCTCGCCGACCGCCGGGAGCACGGCCACGTCGCCCTGATCGCCGGCATGCTGGTGGTGGGGGCGGTCGGGCTGGGCCTGCTCGCCGTGACGGGAGCGGTGCCGCTGGTCGTCGGCGTGGTGCTCGGCTTCGGGCTCGGCTGGGCCTGGCCCGGGCTGATGAACTTCGCGGTGGTTCGGCTGCACCCGCAGGCCCCGGCCGCCGCCACCTCGATCACCCAGACCGGGGTGTACGCCGGTGGCTGCCTCGGCCCGCTCGGCCTCGGCGCCGTCGCCGCGCACCTCGGCTACCCGGCGATGTGGGCCACCGCGGCGATCGCCATGCTCGTGGCCGCCACCCTCATGCTCACCGGCAGCCGCCTCCTCACCCACCTTTGACGCCCACCCGGCGCGGGGCGGGGCGGGTCAGCTGGTGCGGTCGGCGATGTAGTCGCAGAGGGATTCGAGGGCGCAGCGGGCCGGGCTCTCGGGGAGGGGGGCGAGCCGGGCCCGCGCCTCCTCGGCGTAGCTGCGAACGGTCTCCCGCGCGCGCTTGAGCGCCGGGGACTCGCGGAGCAGGCCGAGCGCCTCGGCGTGCAGCGCGTCGTCGACCAGTGGGCCGGTGGCCAGGATCTCCCGCAGCCGGACGGAGGCGGCGTCGGAGTCGTCCGCGGCGATCGCGTAGAGCACCGGCAGGGTCGGTACGCCCTCGCGCAGGTCGGTGCCGGGGGTCTTGCCGGACTGCCTCGATTCGGAGGCGATGTCGAGCAGGTCGTCGGAGAGCTGGAAGGCCACCCCGATCGTCTCGCCGTACCCGCCCAAGGCCTCGGTGTGCTCGGGGGACGCGCCGCCGAACATGCCGCCGAAGCGGGCCGAGGTGGCGATCAGCGAACCGGTCTTCCCGGCGATGACGTTCAGGTAGTGGACGACGGGGTCCTCGCCGTCTCGGGGGCCGACTGTCTCCGCGATCTGCCCGTGCACCAGCCGGGCGAAGGTGCGCGCCTGGAGGCGGACCGCCTCGGGGCCCAGATCGGCCGCCAGGTCGGCGGCGCGGGCGAAGAGGTAGTCGCCGACCAGGATGGCCACCGAGTTGGCCCAGCGCGAGTTGGCGCTCGGGGCACCCCGGCGCACGGCCGCCTCGTCCATCACGTCGTCGTGGTAGAGCGTCGCCAGGTGCGTGAGCTCCATCACCACGGCGGCCGGGACGACCTGCGGTCCGGTCGGATCGCCGAACTGCGCGCACAACGCCACCAGCAGCGGGCGGAACCGCTTCCCGCCGGCCTCCATCAGGTGCCGCGCGGCCTCGGTGACGAGCGGGTCGGCGCTGGCCACGCTGGCCCGCAGCTCAACCTCGACGTCCTCCAGCAGGCCCAGAACGGAAGCCTCGACGCGGGGATCGGCGAGGTGCAGGCCGAGCGCGCCGAACTGACCCGTGCCGTCCGGACCCCGACGACCGCCGGAGCCGGTGGCACCTGAACGCTCGCCAGCCGGAATCACCACGTCTTCAACCATGCCACACCCGTTCGACCTGCCCCGGACAGGGGGACACGGACCGGGGGCCGGTACGCCACGGCGTACCGGCCCCCGGTGGGAGAACCTCGGTCATCGCACGAATTCGGCCGCACCGTTGGCCAGGTCGAGCAGCGGCGCCGGGGCGACACCCAGGACCAGCGTGGCCAGCACGCCGATCACCAGGGCCGCCGAGGTGAGCGCGCCCGGCACGGTCACCGTCGGGGTGGCGTCGCCCGGCTCGGAGAGCCACATCATGACCACGACCCGCAGGTACGGGAAGGCCAGCACCATGCTGGTCAGCACGCCGGCGATCACCAGCCAGGCCTGGTTCGCGTCCAGCGCCGGGGCGAAGACGGCGAACTTGCTGGTGAACCCGCTGGTCAGCGGGATACCGGCGAAGGCGAGCAGGATGAAGGTGAAGATCGCCGCGAAGAACGGCGACCGCCGGCCCAGCCCGGCCCAGCGGGACAGGTGGGTGGCCTCACCGTCCGCGTCCCGGACCAGGGTCACCACGGCGAACGCGGCCAGCACCGAGAAGCCGTACGCGACCAGGTAGAACATCGTGCCGGAGAGCCCGTCCTTGCTCGGCGCCAGCACGCCCACCAGCAGGTAGCCGGCGTTCGCGATCGACGAGTACGCCAGCAGCCGCTTGATGTCGGTCTGGGTGACCGCCAGCACCGCGCCGACCAGCATGGTCAGCACCGCCACCGCGCCGAGGACCGGGGTGAAGTCCCAGGCGGCCCCGGAGAAGGCGACGTGGAAGACCCGCAGCAGGGCACCGAACGCGGCGACCTTGGTGCAGGCCGCCATCAACCCGGTGACCGGAGTCGGGGCGCCCTGGTAGACGTCCGGCGTCCAGACGTGGAACGGCGCGGCGGCCGCCTTGAAGAGCAGGCCGATGGCGAGCAGCGCCATGCCGGCGAAGAGCAGCACCGGGCTGGCCGGGGAGTCGGTCACCGCGGCGTGCACGGTGGCGAAGTCGACCCCGGCCGACCGACCCGGGGTGCCGGAGGTGAAGCCGTAGATCAGCGCCACCCCGAACAGGAAGAAGGCGGAGGCGTACGCGCCGAGCATGAAGTACTTCATCGCCGCCTCCTGGCTGAGCAGCCGCCGGCGACGGGCCAGCGCGCAGAGCAGGTAGAGCGGCAGCGAGAAGACCTCGAGCGCGATGAACATGGTCAGCAGGTCGTTCGCCGCCACGAAGATCAGCATGCCGCCGATCGCGAAGGTGACCAGCGGGTACACCTCGGTGGTCCCGCCGGCGCCGTCGGCCTGCCGCCGGTCTTCGGGCGACTCGGCGGTGACCGCGGCGTGGGCGACGAACGCCCCGCCCCGCTCGATCGAGCGCTCCCCGATCAGCAGCAGCGCCATCGCGGCGAGGATCAGGATCGCGCCCTGGAGGAAGAGCGTCGGCCCGTCCACCGCGATCGCCTGGCCGGCGGTGAGCAGCCGGTCGTCGGAGTTGAGGATGACCATGGTGAGCGCGGCGAGCACCGCCACCAGGGCGAGCGTGAGCTGCACCCCGTTGCGCAGACGCCGGGGCACGAACGCCTCGACCAGGACGCCGACCAGGGCGACGCCCAGCATGATCAGGATCGGAGCGAGCGCCGCGTAGTCGATCGACGGCAACTTCAGCTCGGTCATTTTGCGGCCTCCTGGACGCTACCGACCGTCGGGGCGGGATCGGTCCGACCGACGTCCTGCATGGTCGCGCGGACGGCGGGGTTGATGACATCGGTGACCGGCTTGGGGTAAAAGCCGAGCAGCACGATCAGCGCGATCAGCGGAGCGACCACGACCTTCTCGCGCAGGGAGAGGTCGCGGCGCATGCCTTCGACCTCGGTCAGGGCCGGGTTGAGGGTGCCCTGGGTGGTGCGCTGCACCATCCACAGCACGTACGCCGCGGCCAGGATGATGCCGACGGTGGCGATCACCGCGACCGGCTTGTTGGTGGTGAAGGTGCCGATCAGCACCAGGAACTCGGAGACGAACGGCGCGGTGCCGGGCAGCGCCAGCGAGGCGAGACCGGCGAAGAAGAGCACCCCGGCCAGCAGCGGGACCAGCTTGCCGGCACCGCCGAAGTCGCTGATCAGCGCCGAGCCGCGGCGGGCGATCAGCATGCCCACCACGAGGAAGAGCAGGCCGGTGGCGAGGCCGTGGTTGAGCATGTAGAGCACCGCGCCGGTGCCGGCCTGGCTGGTGAAGGCGAAGATGCCGACCCCGATGAAGCCGAAGTGCGCGATCGAGGTGTACGACACCAGCCGCTTGAGGTCGTTCTGGCCGACCGCCAGCAGCGCGGCGTAGATGATGCCGATCACGCCGAGCGCCAGCGCCCAAGGGGCGAACCACCGCGACGCCTCGGGGAACAGCGGCAGGCAGTACCGCAGGATGCCGAAGGTGCCGACCTTGTCCAGCACGCCGACCAGCAGCGCCGCCGCGCCGGCCGGGGCCGCACCACCGGCGTCCGGCAGCCAGGTGTGGAACGGGAAGAACGGCGCCTTGATCGCGAACGCGAGGAAGAAGCCGAGGAAGAGCCAGCGGGCGGTGCCGGTGGAGATGTCCACCTGGCTCAGCGCCTGCCAGTTGAAGGTCTTCCCGCCGACCACCCAGAGGCCGATCACGGCGGCCAGCATGAACAGGCCGCCGACCAGCGAGTAGAGGAAGAACTTGACCGCCGCGTACTGCCGCTGGTGGCCGCCGTAGCTGCCGATGAGGAAGTACATCGGGACGAGCATGACCTCGAAGAACACGTAGAACAGGAAGACGTCGGCGGCGGCGAAGACGCCGATCATCGTGCACTCGAGGACGAGCAGCAGGGCGAAGTAGACCGGCACCGACCGCTTCGACGACTCGGCGTCATGCCAGGACGCCAGGATCACCAGCGGTACCAGGATCGCGATCAGCATCAGCATGACCAGCGCGATTCCGTCGGCGGCGAAGGTGAAGCTGACGCCCCAGTTCGGGATCCACGGGTACGACTCGCGGAACTGGAACCGGTCACCGTCGGCCTGGAAGGTGATCCACATGATCACCGACAGCACCAGCACCAGCAGCGACCAGCCGAACGCCACCTGCTTGGCCAGCTCCGGCGAGCGCCGCGGCAGCAGGGCCACGACCAGGGCACCGACCAGCGGTGCCACGGTCAGCACCGAGAGGAACGGGAAGTTGGACATTATTCGGCCTTACCTCCGTCGTGACTGCGTGGCCCGCCGGCGGGGGCGGCCGGGAAGAGGTCGATCACGCCAGCCACCCCGCCTGCACCGCCAGGAACGCCGCCACCACGAGCAGCGCGCCGGTCAGGATCGAGGTCGCGTACGACCGCACGAAACCGGTCTGCAGCCGTCGGAGCCGGCCCGACCCACCGCCCACCGCGGCGGCGAGGCCGTTGACCAGCCCGTCGATGCCCCGGTTGTCGAGGAAGACCAGCGCCCGGGTGAGGAAGATGCCCGGCTTCTCGAAGACCGCCTCGTTGACGGCGTCGGTGTAGAGGTTGCGGCGGGCGGCGGTGACCAGCACGCCGGCCGGCTGCGGCTCGGCGGCCGTGCCGTTGCGGAACAGCGCCCAGGCCAGCCCGGCGCCGAGCACGGTGACCACGATCGACAGGATGGTGATCACGAGGTGCGGGAGCACGGCGTGCGCCTCGCCACCGGCCTCCTCGCCGAGCACCGGGGCCAGCCAGGAGACCACCCCGTCGTTCCACGTCATCAGGGCACCGGCCAGCACCGAACCCGCCGCGAGCAGGATCAGCGGGATCGTCATCAGCTTCGGCGACTCGTGCGGGTGCTCGATGTCCTCGGTCCACCGCTTCGGGCCGTGGAAGGTGAGCACGAAGAGCCGGGTCATGTAGAAGGCGGTGAGTCCGGCGCCGAGCAGCGCCGCCCCGCCGAAGAGCCAGGCGGTCCAGCCCTCCCGCTCGAAGGCGGCCGCGATGATCGGCTCCTTGGAGAAGTAGCCGGAGAGCGGCGGGATGCCGATGATGGCGAGCCAGCCCATCATGAAGGTCAGCCAGGTGACCTTCATGTACTTCGACAGGCCGCCGAACCGGCGGATGTCCACCTGGTCGTTCATCCCGTGCATGACCGAACCGGCGCCGAGGAACATGTTGGCCTTGAAGAAGCCGTGCGCCAGCAGGTGGATGATCGCCAGCGCGTACGCCCCGCCGCCGAGGCCGACGCCGAGGAACATGTAGCCGATCTGGCTCACCGTCGACCAGGCCAGCACCCGCTTGATGTCATCCTTGGCCGCGCCGATGACGCAGCCGAGCAGCAGGGTGAGCGCGCCGACGCTGACCACCACGAGCTGCAGGGTGCTGTTGGCCGAGAAGATCGGGTTGGAGCGGGCGATCAGGTAGACGCCGGCGGTGACCATGGTGGCCGCGTGGATGAGCGCCGACACCGGGGTCGGGCCCTCCATCGCGTCCGGCAGCCACGCCTGGAGCGGGAACTGACCGGACTTGCCGGCCGCGCCGAGCAGCAGCAGCAGGCCGAGCACCAGCACGGTGGTGCCGGTCAGCGCGCCCACGCCGTTGAAGACCTCGTCGTACTGAGTGGTGCCGAGGGTGGCGAACATGACGAAGATGCCGATGGCCAGGCCGGCATCGCCGACCCGGTTCATCAGGAACGCCTTCTTTCCGGCGGTGGCCGCGCTCGGCCGCCCGTACCAGAAGGAGATCAGCAGGTACGACGCCAGACCGACGCCCTCCCAGCCGAAGTAGAGCATCACGTAGTTGTTGCCGAGCACCAGCAGCAGCATCGCGGCGACGAAGAGGTTGAAGTACGCGAAGAACCGCCGCCGGCCCTCGTCGTGCGCCATGTACTCGACCGCGTAGAGGTGGATCAGGAAGCCCACCCCGGTGATCAGCAGCACGAAGACCCCGGCCAGCGGGTCGAAGAGCAGGCCGAAGTCCACCTTGAAGTCGCCGACCGAGATGAACTGCCACAGGCTCTGCTCTACCGACTTGTTCTCCAGGCCACGCAGCTGGAAGAAGTAGGTCAGGCCGAGCACGAAGGCGGCGCCGATGGCGCCCACCCCCAGCCAGTGCCCCCAGCGGTCGGCCCGCCGGCCGAGCAGCAGCAGGATCGCCGCGCTGACCAGCGGGATCGCCACCAGCAGCCAGACGCTGCCCAGCAAGCCACCTGCCGGAGCGTAAGCGACGGCGTTGATCGGCTCAGCCGATGCGTGCGCCAGAGTCTCTTCCACTTGCTTGCCCCTTAGTACTTGAGCAGGTTGGCGTCGTCGACGCTCGCGGAGCGCCGAGTCCGGAAGATCGACATGATGATCGCGAGCCCGACCACGACCTCGGCCGCCGCCACCACCATCACGAAGAACGCCATGATCTGGCCGTTGAGGTCGCCGTTGATCCGGCTGAAGGTGACCAGCGTCAGGTTGGCCGCGTTGAGCATCAGCTCGATGCACATGAACAGCACGATGGCGTTGCGCCGGACCAGCACGCCGACGGCACCGATGGTGAACAGCACCGCGGCGAGGATCAGGTAGTAGTCGGGGGTCACTTCTTGTCCGTCCCCTTCAGCGAGGTCTCCGCGGCGGTCAGCTCCCGGGCCGGCAGGATCGCGGGGATGCTGCGGTCGGTCAGCCGGCCGTCGGGCAGGCGGGCCGGGGTGGCCACCGAGGAGGAGGTGGCGAAGACGCCCGGGCCGGGCTTCGGTCCGGGGTAGTTGCCGGGGCTGAACCGGGCCTTCATGGTGGCGACCTGGTCCATCCGGTCCTCCTTGCGCCGCTCCACGTGCGCCAGCACCATCGCGCCGACGGCCGCCGTGATCAGCAGCGCCGAGGTCAGCTCGAAGGCGAAGACGTACTTGGTGAAGAGCAGCCGGGCGATGCCCTGCACGTTGCCCTCGGCGTTGGCCTGTTCCAGGCCAACCGCCCGGACGCCGTGGAGGGCCCGGTAGATGCCGCTGCCGACCAGGCCGGCGAAGCCGAGTCCGAGCACGACCGCGGCGACCCGCTGCCCGCGCAGCGTCTCGATCAGCGAGTCCGAGGCGTCCCGGCCGACCAGCATCAGCACGAACAGGAAGAGCATCATGATCGCGCCGGTGTAGACGATGATCTGCACCATGCCGATGAAGGGGCCCGCCTGGAGCACGTAGAACACGCCCAGGCAGAGCATGGTCAGCACCAGCCAGAGCGCGGAGTGCACCGCGTTGCGGGCCCAGACCATGCCGATCGCGCCGATCAGCGCAAGCGGGGCGAGGATCCAGAAGGTCACCGCCTCGCCGCCGGAGACCGAGGCCGCCTCGGCGAGCACCGTCTGCGTGGTCATGCCGGATCCTCCTTGCCTGCCGCGGCCCGCTGGGCTGCCTGCTCGGCGCCGGGGAAGGTCACCCCGGGGTGTTCCTCCACCTGGTACCCGCCGGCCGCCGGCGAGCGCTCGGCGCCGGCCGAGGTGCCCGGGTTGGTCAGCGAGCCGATGTAGTAGTCCTTCTCGCTGTCGCCCAGCCGCATCGGGTGCGGCGGCTGCTCCATACCCTCGAGCAGCGGCGCCAGCAGCTGCTCCTTCGTGAAGATCAGGTCCTGCCGGTTGTCCCGGGCCAGCTCGTACTCGTTGCTCATGGTGAGCGAACGGGTCGGGCAGGCCTCGATGCAGAGCCCGCAGAAGATGCACCGGGCGTAGTTGATCTGGTAGACGCTGGCGTACCGCTCACCCGGCGAGAAGCGCTGCTCGTCGGTGTTGTCGCCACCCTCCACGAAGATCGCGTCGGCCGGGCAGGCCCAGGCGCACAGCTCGCAGCCGATGCACTTCTCCAGCCCGTCCGGGTGCCGGTTGAGGATGTGCCGCCCGTGGTAGCGCGGCGCCGAAACCGGCGGCTTGAAGGGGTAGTCGGTGGTGACGACCTTCCTGAACATGTGGGAGAAGGTGACACCGAATCCCTTGAACGTTCCGGTGATCGCGCCCACGTCACACCTCCCTGGAGTCCGAGCCGGCAGCGATGTTGGCCGGCTCCCGCTCGGCGACCACGCGCTTGGTGCGCGGGCTCGGTGGTACCTGCAGATCCATCGGGGGCAGCGGGAAGCTGCCGTGCGGACGGCTGTTGGCCTGTTCCTGGAGCGTCGGCTTCGGCTCCCTCTTGCGGCTCGGCCAGAGGAGCGTGGCCAGCAGCAGCATGCCCGCGCCGATGGCGGTGGCGAGCAGCCGGTCCCGGGTCTGCCAGTTCTCGATCGAGCGCAGCCCGGACAGGACCAGGATCCAGACCAGGTTGATCGGGAGCAGGACCTTCCAGCCGAAGCGCATGAACTGGTCGTAGCGCAGCCGGGGAAGCGTGCCCCGCAGCCAGACGAAGACGAAGACCAGGATCAGCACCTTGCCGAAGAACCAGAGCATCGGCCACCAACCCGAGTTGGCACCCGACCACAGGGTGATCGGCCAGGGGGCCCGCCAGCCGCCGAGGAAGAGCGTGGTGGTGACCGCGGACATGGTCACCATCGAGACGTACTCGGAGAGCATGAAGAGTGCGAACTTCAGCGAGCTGTACTCGGTCATGAAGCCCGCGACCAGCTCCGACTCCGCCTCGGGCAGGTCGAACGGTGCCCGGTTGGTCTCACCGACGGTGGCGATGAAGAAGATGATGAAGCTCGGCAGCAGCAGGATCGCGTACCAGCCGGGGGCCGGGATCTCAGTGCCGGCGATGGTCAGCCGGGTGGCGTCCCCCTGGGCGGCGACAATCCCGCTGGTGGACATCGTGCCGGCGGTCATGAACACCGCCACGATGCTCAGCCCCATCGCGACCTCGTACGAGATCATCTGGGCGCTGGACCGGAGGCCGCCGAGCAGCGGGTACGTCGAGCCGGAGGCCCAGCCGCCGAGCACGATGCCGTAGATGCCCATCGAGGAGCAGGCCAGCAGCACCAGCACCGCCACCGGCACGTCGGTGACCTGGAGCGGCGTGTGGTGGCCGAAGATGCTCACCATCGGGCCGAACGGCACCACCGACAGCGCGGTCACCGCGCAGATCACCGAGATGGTCGGCGCGAAGAAGAAGACGACCTTGTCGGCGGTCCGCGGGAGGATGTCCTCCTTGAAGGCCATCTTCAGGCCGTCGGCGAGGGTCTGCAGCAGGCCGAACGGGCCGACCTGGTTGGGGCCGGGCCGCACCTGCATGAACCCGACGACGCGCCGCTCGAACCAGACGCCGAGCAGCGTGGCGAGCAGAGCGAAGACGAAGGCAAAGACGATCTTGCCGAGGACCAGCCACCACGGGTCGTGCCCGAAGTCAGCCAGCGTCGGGTCCTGCGCGAGGACAGTCACTGAACACCCCCAGCGTTGAGGAGCGGGCCCGGGCGACCGGCCGCATCCGCGGCGACCGGACCGGCCGCGGCGGGCGCGCTGAGTCGTACGACCGCGCCGGACGTCGCGCCGAGGCTGCGCCGCACGGTCGAGCCGGGTGAGTTGGTCGGCAGCCAGACGACACCGTCCGGCATCTCGGTGATCGCCGCCGGCAGGGTGACCGCCCCGCGGTCGGTGCCCACCGTCACCGGGTCACCGTCGGCGACGCCGATCGCCTCCGCGGTGCCCTTGCCCAGCCGGACCACCGGCGGGCGGGCGGTGCCGGCGAGGTCCTCGTCCCCGTCGGTCAGGCTGCCCAGGTCGACCAGCTGGTGCCAGGTGGCCAGCACGGCCTCGCCGGCGCCGGGCTGCGGCACCGCGGCCGGCTCGACGGACGGCGCGGCCGGGCGGCCCATCCGGGTCGGCGGCAGCGCGCCCAGCTCCCGGCGGACGCTCATCACGTCGCCGGTGCCGAGCCGGACGTCGAGCTGGGCGGCGAGCGCGTCGAGCACCCGGCCGTCGGTCATCGCGGCGGTCTCCAGGACCGCCTCGAAGGTGCGCAACCGGCCCTCCCAGTCCAGGAAGCTGCCGGCCTTCTCGACCACCGGGGCGACCGGGAAGACCACGTCCGCCCGGCGGGCCACCGCGCTGTTCCGCAGCTCAAGGCTGACCAGGAACGGCACCGCGTCGAGGGCCTGCTCGGCCAGCCGCGGGTCGGCCAGGTCGGCCGGATCGACCCCGGCCACCACGAGCGCGCCGAGCTGCGCGTTCGCGGCGGCGGCGAGGATGCCGTCGGTGTCCCGGCCGGCCTGGCTCGGGATCACCCCGGCCGCGATGTCCCAGGCCTCGCCGAGCTCGGCCCGGGCGGCCGGCTCGGTGACCAGGCGGCCACCGGGGAGCAGGTTGGGCAGGCAGCCAGCGTCGACCGCGCCGCGGTCACCCGCGCGCCGCGGCACCCAGGCCAGCTTGGCCCCGGTACGCCGGGCGACGCTCGCCGCAGCGGAGAGCCCGCCCGGCACGGCGCCCAGTCGCTCGCCGACGATCAGGATCGCGCCCGGCGTGCTCAGCGCCTCGGCGACCGTGGCGTGCTCGGCCAGCACGCTGGCCTCCTCGCCCGGCACCACCCGGGCCAGCTTTGCCCCGAGCTTCTCCAGGCCGCGGGTCGCGAACGGCGCGATCGCGTACACCGTGAGCTTCTTCTTCAGGTACGCCTTGTGCAGCCGCAGGAAGAGGATCGGGCACTCCTCCTCCGGCTCCAGGCCGACCAGCACCACCGCGGGCGCGTTCTCCACGTCCGCGTAGGTGACGTCGGTGAACCCGGCGACGGTGCTGGCCAGGAAGTCGGCCTCCTCGCGGGAGACCGGCCGGGCCCGGAAGTCGATGTCGTTGGTGTTCAGCGCGACCCGGGCGAACTTCGCGTACGCGTAGGCGTCCTCGACGGTCAGCCGGCCGCCGGTGAGCACCGCCGTGCCCCGGCCGCCGTCCCGGGCGGCGCGCAGCCCCTCGGCGGCGCGGGTCAGCGCCTCGCTCCAGGAGGCCTCACGCAGGTCACCGGATCGCTCGTCGCGGACCATCGGGGTGGTGAGCCGGTCGAAGGCGCGGGTGTACTGGAAGCCCCACCGACCCTTGTCGCAGTTCCACTCCTCGTTCACCGCCGGGTCGTCGCCGGCCAGCCGGCGGAGCACCTTGCCGCGCCGCCAGTCGGTGCGCTGGGCGCATCCGGCCGAGCAGTGCTCGCAGACGCTGGGGGTGGAGACCAGGTCGAACGGGCGGGCCCGGAACCGGTACTGCGACCCGGTCAGCGCGCCCACCGGGCAGATCTGCACGGTGTTGCCGGAGAAGTACGAGTTGAACGGCACGTCACCGCTGCCATCCCCGGGCTCCGCGCCGTACGCGTCGTCCCGGTAGATGTTGATCTCCTCGGCGGACGACCGGCCCATCAGGTCGATGAACTTGTCGCCGGCGATCTCCTCGGAGAACCGGGTGCAGCGCTGGCAGAGCACGCAGCGCTCGCGGTCGAGCAGCACCTGGGTGCTGATCGCCATCGGCTTCTCGTACTCCCGCTTGTGCTCGTGGAAGCGCGAGTCGGTCCGGCCGGTGGACATCGCCTGGTTCTGCAGCGGGCACTCGCCGCCCTTGTCACACATCGGGCAGTCGAGGGGGTGGTTGAGGAGCAGCAGCTCCATCACCCCCTCCTGCGCCTTCTTGGCGACCGGGGAGGTGAGCTGAGTGCGGACCACCATGCCGTCGGCGACGGTCTGCGTGCAGGAGGCGACCGGCTTGCGCTGGCCCTCCACCTCCACCAGGCACTGCCGGCAGGCGCCGGCCGGGGCCAGCAGCGGGTGGTCGCAGAAGCGCGGGATCTCGGTGCCGAGCTGCTCGGCGACCCGGATCAGCAGCGCTCCCTTGGGGGCGGTGACCTCGACGCCGTCGATGGTGAGGGTGACGGTCTCGGTCTGCTTGGCTACGTCGGTCATTAGTGGGCTCCCACCAGCTGCTTGTCCGACAGCTTCGGCGCGGTACGTCCCTCGATGTAGTCGAGGTAGTCCTGCTTGAAGTACTTCAGCGACGAGGTCACCGAGCTGGTCGCACCGTCACCCAGACCGCAGAACGAGCGGCCGAGAATGTTGTCGCAGGTGTCGAGCAGGGTGTCCAGGTCCTCGTGGGTGCCCTGGCCGGCGAGGATCCGCCGGTAGACCCGGACCATCCAGTAGTTGCCCTCCCGGCACGGGGTGCACTTGCCGCACGACTCGTGGTGGTAGAACTCCAGCCACCGGTAGGTCGCGTAGACCGGGCAGTCCTGGTCGGAGAAGATCTGGGTGGCCGTGGTGCCCAGGATCGAGCCGGCCGCCGCCACCCCCTCGAAGTCCAGCGGCACGTCCAGGTGCTCGGCGGCGAGCAGCGGGGTCGACGACCCGCCCGGGGTCCAGAACTTCAGCTCGTGCCCGGGCTGCATCCCGCCCGCCAGCTCGATCAGCTCACGCAGCGTGATGCCCATCGAGCACTCGTACTGGCCGGGGTTGGCGATCCGGCCGGACAGCGAGTAGATCATCGGGCCGGAGGACTTCTCCGTCCCCATGGTCTTCCACCAGTCCGCCCCGCCCAGCACGATGTACGGCACGCTGGCGATGGTGCCGACGTTGTTGACCACCGTCGGGCTGGCGTACAGGCCGTGGGTCGCCGGGAACGGCGGGCGCAGCCGGGGCTGGCCCCGGAAGCCCTCCAGCGAGTCCAGCAGCGCGGTCTCCTCGCCGCAGATGTACGCCCCGGCGCCGGAGTGCACCACCAGCTCCAGGTCGAACCCGGAGCCGAGGATGTTCCGGCCGAGGTAGCCCTTGGCCTGGGCCTCGGCCACCGCGTTGCGCAGCCGGCGGGCGGCGTGCACGGCCTCGCCCCGGATGTAGATGTAGGCGCGGTGGGCCCGGATCGCGTACGCCGCGATGATCACGCCCTCGACCAACGCGTGCGGGTCGTGGGTCATCAGCGGCAGGTCCTTGCAGGTGCCCGGCTCGCCCTCGTCGGCGTTGACCACCAGGTAGTGCGGCTTGCCGTCGCCCTGCGGGATGAATCCCCACTTGAGACCGGCGGGGAAGCCGGCCCCGCCGCGGCCGCGCAGCCCGGAGTCCTTGATCAGCTGGATCAGGTCGTCCGGGTGGGCCTTGAGCGCCTTGCGCAGGGCGGCGTAGCCGTCCAGCTTCTCGTAGGTGCCGATCCGCCAGGCGTCCGGCGACAGCCAGCGCTTGGTCAGCACCGGCGTCAGCTTGGCCAGCGTCTCCGGCCGAGGAGTGGTCACTTCTGGCCCCCCGTTTCGCTCGCGACGGCCGGGCTCGCGCCATTGGCGCCCGCCGATGCTTCCTTGAGGTTGCGCTCCTGCGCACCGGCCTCGTCACCGGCGGGCTTGCCGTCGCCGGCCGGCGGGTTGGCCACCACGCCGGCGGCCTGCGCCGCCTCCGCGTCGCGCGGTGCCGGCGCGGTGGTGTCCGCCGGGACCTTGGTGCCAGGGGCGTCCGGCACGGCGGTCCGCGCGTCCGGCTGCCGGGTCTCGGCGGTACGCACCTGCGGCGACTTGTCGTCCGGTGCCTTCACGTCGGGTGCGGTGCTGCCGGTGGCCTGCTCCGGCTTCGCCGGCTCGGCCTTGGCGGGCTCGGCCTTCGCCTGCGCCGCGGCCTTGTCGGCCTCGGCCTTGCTCCGGATCGGGGTGTTCGGGTCGAAGCCCGGCACCGCGATGCCGTGCTGCTCGGCCAGCCGCAGGCCGCGCAGGGTGGGCTCGCCCGGGCCGCCGTCGGCGACCGCGCCGTCGCGGTCGTCGGCGAAGCCGGCGAGCTGCACCGCCATCTCCTTGAGCGTGCAGAGCCGGGCGCCCCGGGTCGGCATCGGCCGGCCGCCGGCGCGGATCTCCTCGACCACGCCGAGCGCGCCCTGCGGGTCGACGCCGTCGAAGAAGTCGTAGTTGACGGTCATCACCGGGCCGTAGTCGCAGGCCGCCAGGCACTCGGCGTGCTCCAGGGTGATCTTCCCGTCGGCGGTGGTCTCGTCGTGCCCGACGCCGAGGTGCTGGGCGAGGTTGTCGTAGACCTCCTGGCCGCCCAGCACGTTGCACATCGTGTTGGTGCAGACGCTGACCAGATAGTCGCCGGTCGGCTTGCGCTTGTACATGGTGTAGAAGGTCGCCACCGCCCCGACCTGGGCCTTGTTCAGCCCGAGCACCTCGGCGCAGAACGCGACGCCGGCCGGGGAGACGTACCCCTCCTCGGACTGCACCAGGTGCAGCAGCGGCAGCAGCGCCGAACGGGACCGGTCCGCCGGGTATCGGGAGATGATCTCCCGCGCCCGCTCGCGCGTCTCTTCGGTAAAGACAGTCATCGGTCACAACCACCCATCACGGGGTCCAGCGAGGCGCCACCGGCGATCACGTCGGCGATCAGGCCGCCCTCGGCCATCGCCGGGAGGGCCTGGAGGTTGACGAAGCTCGGCTCCCGGTAGTGCACCCGGTAGGGCCGGGTGCCGCCGTCGGAGACCGCGTGCACGCCCAGCTCGCCGCGGGGCGATTCGATGCCGACGTACACCTGGCCCGCCGGGACCCGGAAGCCCTCGGTGACGAGCTTGAAGTGGTGGATCAGCGACTCCATCGACTGACCCATGATCTTGGCGACGTGCTCCAGCGAGTTGCCCATGCCGTCGACGCCGATGGCGAGCTGCGCCGGCCAGGCGATCTTGCGGTCGGCGACCATCACCGGGCCCGGCTTCAACCGATCGAGCGCCTGCTCGACCAGCTTCAGCGACTCCCGGATCTCGGCGAGCCGCACCTGGTAGCGGCCCCAGACGTCGCCGTCCGGGTGGGTCGGCACGTCGAACTCGTACGTCTCATAGCCGCAGTACGGCATGGTCTTGCGCAGGTCCCAGGCGAGACCGGCGGAGCGGAGCACCGGCCCGGTGACGCCGAGCGCCAGGCAGCCCGTCACGTCCAGTACGGCGACGCCCTTGGTCCGCTGGGTCCAGATCGGCTGACCGGAGAGGAGATCCTCGTACTCCTTGAGCTTCTTCGGCATCATCGTGAGGAAGTTGCGGATCTTGACGATCGCCTCGTCCGGCACGTCCTGCGCCACACCGCCCGGCCGGATGTACGCGTGGTTCATCCGCAGGCCGGTGATGTTCTCGAAGATGTCGAGGATGTACTCCCGCTCGCGGAAGCCGTACAGCATGATCGAGATCGCGCCCAGCTCCATGCCGGTGGTGGCCAGCCAGACCAGGTGTGAGGAGATCCGGTTCAGCTCCATCATCAGCACCCGGATGGTGGTGGCCCGCTCGGTCACCTCGTCGGTGATGCCGAGCAGCTTCTCCACCGCCAGCGCGTACGCCGTCTCGTTGAACAGCGGGGCGAGGTAGTCCATCCGGGTCACGAACGTCGAGCCCTGGACCCAGTTGCGGTATTCCAGGTTCTTCTCGATGCCGGTGTGCAGGTAGCCGACGACCGAGCGGACCTCGCGGACCGTCTCGCCCTCCAGCTCCAGGATCAGCCGGAGCACGCCGTGCGTGGACGGGTGCTGCGGACCCATGTTGACGACGATCCGCTCGTCGTTGATCGGGTCGGTGCCGGCGACGACCTGGTCCCAGTCACCACCGGTGACGGTGAAGACCCTGCCCTCGGTGGTCTCGCGCTCGGTCGCGTAGTTCGACGTGGTCACTGGTAGGACCTCCTACGGTCCGGCGGTGAGATTTCCGCACCCTTGTACTCGACGGGCACGCCGCCGAGCGGGTAGTCCTTGCGCTGTGGGTGCCCCTCCCAGTCGTCCGGCATGAGGATCCGGGTCAGGTTGGGGTGGCCGTCGAAGACGATGCCGAACATGTCGTACGCCTCCCGCTCCTGCCAGTCGGCGGTCGGGTAGACGGCGGTGACGCTCGGCAGGTGCGGGTCCTCGACGGAGACCGCGGCCTCCAGCCGGACCCGGCGCCGGTAGGTCAGCGAGGTGAGCTGGTAGACCACGTGCAGCCGCCGCTCGTCCGCGCCCAGGTAGTCCACGCCGGACACCGAGGAGCAGAGTTCGAAGCGGAGCGCGAGATCGTCCCGCATCACCTGGCAGACCTCGGCGATCCGCTCGGGGCGGACGTGCAGGGTCAGCTCGCCGCGGTCGACGACGACCTTCTCGATCGCGTCGCCGAAGGCGGGGTACGCCTCCTCCAGCGCGTCGCGGACCTCGTCGAAGTAGCCGCCGTACGGTCGGGGCGCCTCCTCGATCGGCGTGCGCTGGCGGACCAGGCCGCCGTAGCCGGAGACGTCGCCGGTGCCGTGCATGCCGAACATGCCGCGCCCGGCCGGGCTGGCCGGCGGGTACTCGGCCGGTGCGCCGGTGCTGGCGCCGGCCGGCACGACCGGTACCGGCACCCCGCCGTCGTTCGCCTTGTCGTCAGGTGCGGTCACTTGATGCCTCCGTGCGGCTGGAGGTGGTGCTGGGCCTTCATCCAGTTCTCGATCCGCAGCTGCTCCTCGCGCCCCTCGCGGACCGCCTTGGTCCACTCGGCACGCCGGGCCTTGTCGTTGCGGTACGACGACGGCATCGAGCCGTAGGGCACCACCGGCACGTCTCCGCGCTCCTTGCGGGCCTCCAGCATCTTGCGGCCGTTCGCGCCCAGCGGCTCGTGCATGATCTTCTCGCGGAGCTTGAGGATCGCGTCGATGAGCATCTCCGGCCGGGGCGGGCAGCCCGGGAGGTACATGTCGACCGGCACCACGTGGTCGACGCCCTGGACGATCGCGTAGTTGTTGAACATGCCGCCGCTGCTGGCACAGACGCCCATGGAGAGCACCCAGCGGGGCTCGGCCATCTGGTCGTAGATCTGGCGCAGCACCGGGGCCATCTTCTGGCTCACCCGGCCGGCGACGATCATCAGGTCCGCCTGGCGGGGCGAGGCACGGAAGACCTCCATGCCCCAGCGGCCCATGTCGTAGTGCGGACCACCGGCCGCCATCATCTCGATGGCGCAGCAGGCCAGGCCGAAGGTGGCGCCCCAGACGGACGACTTTCGCGACCAGTTGACCAGCTTCTCCACGGAGGTGAGCAGGATGCCAGCGGGAAGCTGCTCCTCGATACCCATCTGCCGTACCTCTCTCAGTCCCAGTCCAGGCCGCCGCGCCGCCATACGTAGGCGTAGGCGACGAAGACCGCGACGATGAACATGACCATCTCCACGAAGCCGAAGATCGGCAGGGCGTCGAAGGAGACCGCCCAGGGGTAGAGGAAGATGATCTCGATGTCGAAGACGATGAAGAGCATCGCCGTCAGGTAGAACTTGACCGGGAACCGGCCACCGCCGACCGGCTGGGGGCTCGGCTCGATGCCGCACTCGTAGGCTTCGAGCTTGGCCTTGTTGAAGCGCCGGGGACCGGCGAAGCGGGCGGCGGCCACGGAGAACAGCGAGAACCCCGCGGCGAGGGCGAACAGCCCGATGATCGGTGCGTAAGGCGAGAGCGTCATCGTTATCTCCTGCTCGTCCTTCCCTGCCTCGGTGGTTGGCGAAAATCACACTATTCACGTCCCTCCCGACCTCGGCCGGCGGGGGTCGATCTTTGTCGGGACCCGGCCGTCGCCGGCCGGGAACCGTTGTCAGACGGTGCCGTCTTCGCTCGCGACTGCGGGGCTCGCAAGCTCACTCCTCGCGCTCACACGGCGGGCGCGACCTTCGTCATCGCGTTGATGACCCGGTCCATCGAGTCGCCGCCGCGCGGGTCGGTCAGGTTGGCCAGCAGCTTGAGCACGAAGCGCATCAGCGTCGGGTGCGGCATGCCGTGCTTGGTGGCCATCCGCATGATCTCCGGACGGCCGATCAGCTTGACGAAGATGCCGCCGAGCCGGTAATAGCCCCCGAGGCGGGCCTTGAGCTCCTGCGGGTACGCCATCAGCGCCCGCTCCCGCTCGGCGCCGGCCGGCCGGGCGAGCGCCTGCACCGCGACCTCGGCGGCCAGCTCACCGGACTCCATCGCGTACGCGATGCCCTCGCCGTTGAACGGGTTGACCATGCCGCCCGAGTCACCGACCAGCAGCACGCCGCGGGTGTAGTGCGGAACCCGGTTGAAGCCCATCGGCAGGGCGGCGCCCAGGATCGGCCCCTCGGCATTGGCCTCGTCGGTCATCCCCCAGTCCTCGGGGGTGTTGGCCAGCCAGTCGGTGAGCAGCCGCCGGTAGTTGGTCTTGCCGAAGGCGGAGGAGGAGTTCAGCACGCCCAGGCCGACGTTGACCCGCCCGTCACCGAGGCCGAAGATCCAGCCGTACCCGGGGAGCAGGTTGTCGCCGCTGTCCTTGCTGCGCAGCTCCAGCCACGACTCCAGGTAGTTGTCGTCGTGCTTGGCGGGCGAGCGGTAGTAGCGCCGGACGGCGACCCCGATCGGCCGGTCCTCCCGCTTGGCGAGCCCGAGGGCGAGCGGGAAGCGGCCGGAGACGCCGTCCGCGGCGACCACCAGGGGCGCGTGGAAGGTGGCCGGCTCATTGTCCGGGCCGACCTCGGCCTGCACGCCGATCACCCGGTCGTCGGCGTCGAGCACCGGGCCGATGACGTTCACGCTGGTCTGCAGCTTCGCCCCGGCCGAGACGGCACGCTGGGCGAGCAGGTCGTCGAAGTCGAGCCGGGTGCGGACCAGGCCGTAGTTGGGGAAGCTGGCCAGGTCGGGCCAGTCCAGTTCGAGGCGTACCCCGCCGCCGATCACCCGCAGGCCCTTGTTGTGCAGCCAACCGGCCTCGGGCGAGGTGTCGACGCCCATCCGGATGAGCTGCCGCACGGCGCGCGGGGTGAGCCCGTCGCCGCAGACCTTCTCCCGGGGGAACTCGGTCTTCTCCAGCAGCAGCACGCGTACGCCGTGCCGCGCCAGGTGGTACGCGGTTGCCGATCCTCCGGGACCGGCGCCCACGACGATCACGTCGGCGTCGTTCTCCACCGCGGTCATCTGCGCCTCCTCCCGCATGCTCGTGAAATGCTTCACAAGCCGATCGGGTTGGAGTCTATGACCGGCGTTACACCCGTAGCCGGTGGGGGGTACCTAACTTCCTGGAAACCCGCCGGTCGGGGTCCACTTCGACGTCACGGACGGGTGCGGACGGCGGCGCCCAGACCGGCGTCGACCCGGATCGTCTCGGGCAGGTGGTCCCGCAGCGCACCCCCGGCGGCGCGGTCGAGCGCGGCGAGCACCTCGGCGACCACCTGACGCACGTCGGCGGGATCGGCGCCAGCCAGCTCCTTGAGCTGCGCGATGAGTTCCGCGGCGTCGTCGTCGGTGGCCGTCGGCGCGGCCGCCTGGTCTGGTCCCGTCATGCGGCGAGCATACGGGGCGAAATGGGACTAAGGCGGATATTCACGAAATAGCCGCTTGTCGCCATACCCCGTCTCGCGCACCGCGCCGCGGTCAGTCGCGGATCGCGCGGTGCAGCGCCACCACACCGCCGGTGAGGTTGCGCCAGGCCACCCGGCCCCAGCCGGCCGCGCCGATCCGCGCCCCCAGCGCCGCCTGGTCGGGCCAGGCCCGGATCGACTCGGCCAGATAGACGTACGCGTCGGGGTTGCTGGAGACCGCGCGCGCCACCGCCGGCAGGGACCGCATCAGGTACGACAGGTAGACCGTACGGAAGGCCGGGTTCACCGGGGTGCTGAACTCGCAGACCACCAGCCGGCCGCCCGGCCTGGTCACCCGGGCCAGCTCGCGCAGCGCGGCATCGGTGTCGTTGACGTTGCGCAGGGCGAAGGAGATGGTCACCGCGTCGAAGCTGGCGTCGGCGAAGGGCAGCCGGAGCGCGTCCCCGGCCAGCAGCGGCACCTGCGGACGGGTCCGCTTGCCGGCGTGCAGCATGCCCAGCGACAGGTCCGCGCCCACCGCGTACGCCCCGGAGTGGGCCAGTTCCTCGGTCGAGACGCCGGTGCCCGCGCCCACGTCGAGCACCCGCTCGCCGGAACGCAGGCCGAGCGCGGCCCGGGTGGCCCGCCGCCAGGACCGGTCCTGCCCGAAGGAGAGCACCGTGTTGGTCAGGTCGTAGCGGGCCGCCACGCCGTCGAACATCGCGGCGACCTCGTGCGGCTGCTTGTCCAGGCTGGCGCGCTGGCCCTGCGGGGTACGGCTCACCCCTCCACTCTGCCAGCCGACCCCGGCCGGACGGTCGACGGGTGCCGGTCGTCCCCGCCGAGGCGCCGAGAGACAGCAGGGGCGGGATGGTGACCCATCCCGCCCCTGCTGCCGTGCGTTATGTGGACGGCCCTCGCGGGCCGATGGAGGACGACCGTCAGGCGGTCGGCTTCTCGTCGCCCGGGGTCACCAGGACCACCCGGCGCCGACGGGCGACCAGGAACATCGCCCCACCCGCGGCCAGCACCGCCACGCCGACCCCGCCGAGCAGACCGGCGTTGGCGCCGGTCACCGGCAGGCCACCGCCGCCGTTGCCGTTGCTGTCCCCGCCGCCGGCGCCGCCCTGGGCGGCCACGACGACAGCGTAGCCGTCGGTGTTGTCGCTGGCGTCGAGGTCGTCGCCCTGGACCGGGGTCATGTTCGCCGGCATGGTCTTGATCTTCGTCGACTGCGGGGCGACGCCCTCCTTCGGCAGGATCGGCTCGACCTCGACGGTGCCACCGCTCAGGGCGCCCGCCTTGACGTCCTTGCCCACCGTCAGGATGTGGTAGAAGCGACCACCGGCGGTGACGTTGTCGCCGTCCTTCGTGTCCTGCTCCTGCGGGACGAACGGAAGGTTGTCGTAGGTGCAGAGGAGCTCGGCCAGGTCGGCGGTGTAGCCGCACTCCGACTCGAGCGGCTCGGCGAAGGTCACGCCCTTGGGCAGCTTGACCTTGACCTTGAGTCCGGCGGTCGGCAGGTCGCCCTGGTTCCACACCGTGTAGATGAGCCGCGCGGTGTCCCCGGCGTGCAGGTCACCGGCGAGCTCGATCTTGCCGCTCTTGACCGTGACGGCGTTCTTCACGTCGTCGGCCAGCACGGTGAGGTCGGCGCCGCTCTGCTTGGTGAACTCGACGGTGGTCGACCTGGTGTTGTTGCCCGCGTTGGTGTCGTCCTTGGACGCGATAGTGATGCTCACCGGGGCGCTGTACGCCTCGTCCAGCGAGTCGACCAGCTTGATCAGGAAGATCGGCACGTCGAGGGTCTCGCCCGCGCCCGGCAGGTCGGCCTGGGGGACGGAGCAGGTGATGGCCGTCGGCTGGTCGCCGTCGCCCTCGGCGGTGCAGTCGTCGCCGTTGACGGCGGGGATGACGCCGACCTTGCTCCAGTCGACCTTGGCGAACTCGGCGCGGACGGTCAGCTCGGACGGGGTGTTCTCGCCCTTGTTGGTCACCTTGGCAAAGGCGACCTTGTAGGCGGCGTTGTCAGCGACCCGGGTGCCCACCACGTCGAGCGAGAGGTCCGTCGCGGTGCCTGCGGCCTGGGCCGGCGCGCCGAGCGCGGTGAACGCGCCGGAGGCGAGCAGCGCGGCGGCGCCGAGCCGCACCAGCGGCCGGTTACGGAAGATCATGGGAAGGAGCCCCCCGTGGGGTGAAGGAAAGGTACGAGCGGGCACGTTAGCGGTACCCGATCACCCCCGCCACCCCGCGCGCCGAGGCTTCACCACCTGCACGACTAAGAGTCACTTAAGGATTGTCCGGATTGATGACTATTGTTGCGCGTAACCCCGGGCACCCCTCGGCTGAAGAGGCAGCACGAACAGCCCCTCCGGCAACCACACACTGACCGTTCGGCCGATCGCTCCTCAGCTCGGGACGGTCACCGACGGGCAGCGGGGCGTCGCGGGACGTCGATGGAAGGGTCAGTTGACCTCAACGAGGGGCAGCGACTTCCCGGCCCCGCCGCCCGGCAGGGCGATCGAGGAGAAGTGCGAGACCACCCGGTCGTCGCTCGGGTCGTCGGCCGGCGTCCGGTGCACGGCGAGACGGTGGTAGAGGGTGTCACGCTGCGCCGGGATCCGGCCGGCAGAACGGATCATCCCGATCAGCTCGTGCAGGTTGGAGCGGTGCCGGGCGCCCGCCGAGGAGATGACGTTCTCCTCCAGCATGATCGAGCCGAGGTCGTCCACGCCCATGTGCAGGGCGAGCTGGCCGGCGTCCTTGCCGGTGGTCAGCCAGGAGGCCTGCAGGTGCGGCACCGTCTCGAAGAAGAGCCGGGCCACCGCGACCAGCCGCAGGTATTCCAGCGTGGTGGCCTGGGTGCGGCCCTTGAGGTGGTTGTTCTCCGGCTGGTACGTCCACGGGATGAAGGCGCGGAAGCCCTTGGTGCGGTCCTGCACGTCGCGGATCATCCGCAGGTGCTCGATCCGCTCGGCGTTGGTCTCGCCGGTGCCCATCATCATGGTCGCGGTGGACTCGATGCCCTGCCGGTGCGCCAGCTCCATCACCTCGAGCCAGCGCGCCCCGGACTCCTTCAGCGGGGCGATCGCCTTGCGCGGGCGGTCCGGCAGCATCTCCGCGCCGGCCCCGGCGATCGAGTCCAGCCCGGCCACCTTGATCCGGGCGATGGCCTCGTCCAGGCCGACCCCGGAGACCTTGGCCATGTGCAGGATCTCGCTCGGCCCGATGGAGTGGATGGCGAGCTGCGGATAGGCCTGCTTGACCGAGGAGAAGAGCTCCTCGTAGTACTCGACGCCGTAGTCCGGGTGGTGGCCACCCTGAAGCATGACCTGGGTGGCGCCCAGCTCGACCGCCTCGCCGCACCGGCGCAGGATCTCCTCGGTCGGGTGGGTCCACCCTTCCTTGTGCTTGGGGGCCCGATAGAACGCGCAGAACTTGCACGCCGTCACGCAGACGTTCGTGTAGTTGATGTTGCGGTCGATCAGGTACGTGACGATGCCGTCCGGGTAGCGCCGACGCCGCACCGCGTCCGCCGCCTCGCCGAGGGCGTGGAAGGGCGCCTCGGTGTAGAGCAGCAGGGCCTCCTCGGGCGTGATCCGCCCGCCGTCCGCGCCGCGCTGCAGGATGTCGTCGATCTCCCGGCTCACCGTCACGCCCCGAGCCTACGTCGCCCGTCCGGGCGCCGACACGCCCCTCCGCTCCGGGTGACAATCGCCCCAGCACGGTTCAGTCCATCCCGAGCTCACATGTCACGCGTCGTAGTCGACCGTCAACTGGTCGGTCACCGGACTCGACTGGCAGGTGAGGACGTACCCGGCGGCCACCTCGTCCGGTTCCAGCGCGTAGTTGCGGGCCATGGTGACCGCACCGGAGACGATCTTCGCCTTGCAGGTCGAGCAGACCCCGCCCTTGCAGGCGTACGGCAGCTCGCCGCGGACCTTCAGCGCCGCGTCCAGCACCCGCTCGTCGCGGCCCATGGTGAAGGCCGACGAGCGGCCGTCCAGCACGATCGTCACCTCGGCGCCCGCGCCGGGCTCGTCGCCGGGACGGCGCACCGGCTCCGGCGGCGCGTCGACGTGGAACAGCTCGGTGTGCACCGCCGACTCCGGCAGCCCGCGGGCCGTCAGCACCGCCTTCGCGTCGACCACCATCTGGTACGGGCCGCAGAGGAACCACTCCTCGATGGCGTCCCCCGGCACGATGGTGTCGAGCAGCCGGCCCAGCCGGCCGGCGTCGATCCGCCCCGACAGCAGCGGCGACTCGCCCTGCTCGCGGGAGAGCACGTGCACCAGGTGCAGCCGGGTCGGGTAGCGGTCCTTCAGGTCGGCCAGCTCCTCGGCGAACATCACCGTGTTCGCCGTGCGGTTGCCGTACACCAGGGTGAAGGTGCTGGCCGGCTCGACGGCCAGCGCGGTCGCGACCAGCGCGAGCACCGGGGTGATGCCGGAACCGGCGACCACCGCGCCGTAGTGGCGGACCCGGTCCGGGGCGAACGCGGTGGTGAAGTGACCGAGCGGGGGCAGCACCTCGACGGTGTCGCCGTGCCGCAGCGCGCCGCAGGCGTAGGCCGAGAAGGCGCCGCCGGGGATCTCCCGCACCCCGATCCGCAGCCGGCCGTGCCGCGCCAGGTCGTCCGGCATGGAGCAGATCGAGTACGACCGCCGCACGTCCTCGCCGTGCTCTCCCGTGGAGCCGATCGGGCGCCGCACGGTCAGGTGCTGGCCGGCGGAGAACGCGAAGGTCTCCCGCAGCGCCTCCGGCACGGCGAAGGTGATCGCCACGGCGTCGTCGGTGAGCCGGTCGACGGCGGCCACGGGCAGCGGGTGGAAGGCCGGCCGGCGACGGACCGGTCGGGTGATGGTGACAGTCACAGCGCCTTCAGGTGGTCGAAGGGTTCGGAGCAGGAGCGGCAGCGCCACAACGCCTTGCACGCGGTGGAGCCGAACCGGCTGACCTGCTCGGTCTCCGGGGAGCCGCAGCGCGGGCAGCGCACGGCGAGGGTCAGCGGCACGACGGTGCCGGTCCGGACCGGCGCGGGCGGGGCGATGCCGGCGGCGGCGAGCTTCGCCCGGCCGCTGTCGGAGATCCAGTCGGTGCTCCAGGCCGGGCTGTAGACCGTCCGGACCTCGACGTCCGGGTGGCCGGCGGCGGTGAGCGCCCGGCGGACGTCCGCGCGGATCACGTCCATCGCCGGGCAGCCGGTGTAGGTGGGGGTGATGGTGACGACGACCCGGCCGGTGGCCGGATCCTCCTCGACCGCCCGCAGGATGCCCAGCTCGTCGATGGTGATGACCCGGATCTCCGGATCCACCACCGCCGCCGCGGCCGCCCTCGGGTCAGTCACCACTTCGCCCCCGGGTGCGCCCGGTGCAGCACCTGCATCTCCGCGAGCAGGTACGACAGCTGCTCGGTGTGCACGCCGTCCCGCCCACCGGCCGGCGCCCAGCCGTCCGCCGGCCTGGTCAGCGTCGCCTCGTCGAGCACGGCGGAGACGACGGTGTCGAAGTCGGCCCGCAGGGTGGCCTGGTCGACCGGCGCCGCCGGGTCCCCCGTGAACAGCTCGTGGGTGTACGGCCAGACCTGGTCGACCGCCGCCTGCATCCGGCGGTGCGACTCCTCGGTGCCGTCGCCGAGCCGCCGCACCCAGAGCGAGGCGTGATCCAGGTGGTACGCCGACTCCTTGCGCGCCTTGGCGCCGATCGCGGCCAGCCGCTCGTCGGCGCACCCGGCCAGCGCGGTGTACAGCGGCAACTGGTACGCGGACAGGAAGAACAGCTTCGCCATGGTCACCGCGAAGTCGCCGTTGGGCAGCTCGACCAGAAGGCAGTTGCGGAACTCCCGGTCGTCGCGGAGGTACGCCAGCGCGTCCTCGTCCCGTCCCGCGCCCTCCAGCTCACCCGCGTACGTCAGCAGCAGGCGGGCCGCGCCGAGCTGGTCGAGGGCGATGTTGGCCAGCGCGATGTCCTCCTCCATCTCGGGCGCGCGGGTGGCCCACTCGCCGAGCCGCTGCGCCGCGATCAGCGCGTCGTCGCCGAGCCGGAGAGCGAAGTCGAAGGGGCCGGTCACAGGTGAGCCACCCCGTCCGGCACCTCGTAGAAGGTGGGGTGGCGGTAGACCTTGTCGGCGGCCGGGTCGAAGAAGGCATCCTTCTCGTCCGGGCTGGACGCGGTGATCGCGCCGGCCGGCACCACCCAGATGGAGACGCCCTCCTGGCGGCGGGTGTAGAGGTCCCGCGCGTTGTGCAGGGCCAGCTCGGCGTCGGGGGCGTGCAGGCTGCCGACGTGGGTGTGCGACAGCCCGCGGCGGGCCCGCACGAAGACCTCCCACAGAGGCGAAGGATTCCCCGCGCTGAGCCGACCGGTTCGCTCGCTACGCTCGCTCACGCCGCCACCTTCTCCCTGTTCTCCGCCCGCTTGGCGGCGTACGCCGTGGCGGCCTCGCGTACCCAGGCACCGTCGTCGTGGGCGGCCCGGCGGTGGTCCATCCGCTGCCGGTTGCACGGCCCGTTGCCCTTGATCACCTGCATCAGCTCGTCGTAGTCGGGCTGGGTGTAGTCGTACGCCTGCCGCTCGTCGTTCCAGCGCAGGTCCGGGTCGGGGATGGTGAGGCCGAGGATCTCGGCCTGCTGCACGCACATGTCCACGAAGCGCTGGCGCAGCTCGTCGTTGGAGAACCGCTTGATCTTCCAGGCCATGGACTGGGCGGAGTGGGTGGAGTCGCCGTCCGGCGGGCCGAACATCGCCAGCGATGGGTACCACCAGCGGTCCACGGCGTCCTGGGCCATCGCCTTCTGCCCGGGGGTGCCGTGCGCCAGCACGTGCAGGATCTCGTACCCCTGGCGCTGGTGGAAGGACTCCTCCTTGCAGACCCGGATCATCGCCCGCGCGTACGGCCCGTAGGAGCAGCGGCAGAGCGGGACCTGGTTGACGATCGCCGCGCCGTCCACCAGCCAGCCGATCGCGCCCACGTCGGCCCAGGTCAGCGTCGGGTAGTTGAAGATCGAGCTGTACTTCTGCCTGCCATTCAGCAGCAGCTCGACCAGCTCGTCCCGGCTGATGCCGAGGGTCTCCGCGGCGGCGTAGAGGTAGAGGCCGTGGCCGGCCTCGTCCTGCACCTTGGCCAGCAGGATCGCCTTGCGCTTGAGCGAGGGGGCGCGGCTGATCCAGTTCCCCTCGGGCTGCATCCCGATGATCTCGGAGTGCGCGTGCTGGGCGATCTGCCGGATCAGCGTCTTCCGGTACGCCTCCGGCATCCAGTCGCGCGGTTCGATCTTCTGATCGGCCTCGACCACGTCGGTGAAGTACGCCTCGAGGTCCTCGCCGGGGGCCGGTCCGCCGCGCCGGGCCCGGGCGGCGGCCTCCCGCAGCGCCGTCTCCGCCGCCTCCACCTCGCCGAGCAGGCCACCGCCGGGCGCGTCCTCCGGGGCGGGGAAGTCGTTGCCATACATGGGGCCAGTGTTACAGCTTCCAGCGGAAGACACCAGAGGGTGTAACAGAAATCCGTACGCACCTTGCGTCACCGGTTGACCGCTTCGGGTAAGCCCCGCTGAGCTGCGTAAACCTGTGACATCGACCACCCACGGAACACGAATCCTCTCAAGCGCGGCATAGCGGCCGATTGCCCCGTCTCCACGGCGAGTTGAGAGGCGTCAGGTTCTGGCGTCCGGCCTGTCCAGAAGTAGACTTCCCCCGGCACACCGATCGGCTGCTGACGATCGCCACCGGCTCAAGGCCACTCCCCCGGCCTCGGCGATCAGGCCGAACCCATTCGGACATGCCGGTCCCCCCGGCCAGACATCTGGAGCTCATCCACTCATGCGACCTCGCGTGGCCATGGTGCTCGCCATCGTGGCGGTCCTCATCGGTGGCGTCATGCTGGTGCCCGCCGCGTACGCCCGCCTCTCCGGCGGCGACAGCATCGGCGGCATCGGCGGCGGGGAGAATGTGCCCGCCCCCGCGCCCACCACGCCGCCCCCGCCGACCCTGGCCGCCGGCCCGGTCTCGGTGAACTTCAAGGGGCAGTTCTTCTCCTGGGCGCTGATGGACCGGACGACCGGGGAGATCAGCGGTGCCCCCAACATGACCGCGACCAACTCGACCGAGTCGATGATCAAGATCTGGTTTGCCTCGGACTACCTCGAGCAGCTCGGCGACAAGCCCGTCCCGGCCGAGAAGCGCAAGCAGATCACCGCCGCGATCCGGGACAGCAACGACATCGCCGCCAACGCGCTCTACAAGGCGGCCGGTAGCGCGGCCTCGATCAAGCGGATGGTCAGCACCTGCGGGCTCACCGACACCAAGCCGGGCAACGTCCCCGGCTACAGCGGCTGGTGGAGCTTCACCCGGATGTCTCCCCGGGACGCGACCCGGCTCGGCGACTGCGTCGCCGACGGCAAGGCCGCCGGACCGAAGTGGACCAAGCTCGTGCTGGACGAGATGAGCAAGGTTCGCGGCAGCGTCGACGTCCAGCAGGCCAAGTCCGGCGGTGGCAAGTGGGGCATCGTCGACGGCCTGCCCGACGAGATCAAGGCCCAGGGCCCGGTGAGCATCAAGAACGGCTGGACGTCGCTCCTCTACGACGGGAACTGGCACGTCAACTGCTTGGCCGTCACCGACAAGTGGAGCCTCGCGGTGATGATGCGCTACCCCGACGGCAGCGGCCTGAAGTACGGCGCGAAGGTCTGCGCCAGCGTCGCCACCCAGCTGGTGACCCCGCAGCCCGGCGCCGCCCTGAAGGTGCCCCAGCAGCCGGTCGGGAAGCTCTGATGGCCGGCAGCCGGCGCCGTCCGGGCAACCATCACCGGCCCCTGATGTTCAGCGCGGTCGCCGTCGTCCTGGTCGGCCTGGTGCTGGTCTCGCTCCGCCTGGTCCCCGGCTCCCCGCTGCGCCCCGCCGCCGCCACCCACTCCGCCGGGCCGGCCGGCCGGTCCACCACCGGGCCCACCGACCGCAGCAACCGGCGTCAGCCGGCCCCGTCGCCGTCGCCCTCCCTGCAGCCGCTGCCGTTCCAGGCCCAGGAGCTCGACCTCAACATCAAGGGCTGGTACGCCTGGAGCGTGCTGGACAAGCGGACCGGCCAGATCATCGGCTCGAAGAACATGGGCGAGACCAGCACCACCGCCTCGATGATCAAGTCCTGGGTCGTCGCCGACTACCTGCGCCGGGCGAACGAGGCCGGGCAGACCCCGAGCGGCGCCAAGCTCGCCGACGCCACCAAGATCATTCGGGACAGCGACAACACCCGGGCCGAGCAGTTCTACAACGGCGTCGGCCGGGCCGCCTCGATCAAGCGGCTGATCTCGACCTGCAAGCTCACCGACAGCAAGGTGGCCAGCGACGGTGGCTGGAGCCGGACGAACCTGTCGCCGCGGGACACCGCCCGGCTCGGGCTCTGCATCTCCGACGGCCGCGCCGCCGGACCGAAGTGGACCAAGTGGCTGCTCAACGAGATGCGGCTGGTCCGGGGTGCGGGCGACTTCGGCATCCGCAAGGCGTTCCCGGCCGCGGAGCAGAAGACCATCGCCATCAAGAACGGCTGGATCGACCGGACCCGCGAGCAGGAGATGCACATCAACTGCCTGGCCGTCGGCGACACCTGGACGATGGGCGTGATGGTCCGCTACCCGATCACCATGGGCTACGAGTACGGTATGACGAACTGCCGGAAGATCACCGAGGCGCTGCTCCGCCCGGCCACCTGAGCCAGTTCTTCACTTCGCCGACGTGGCGGTGTCCCGGTAGCCGGGATGCCGCCACGTCGCCGTTTCAGCGGGAACCGGCCGGCCCCGACCCGCCGGGGTCAGCCGGCGAAGAACTCCGGGCCACCCTCGGGCAGGGCCGGAGCCTCGCCGAGCGCGGCGGCCCGCCGGGCGAACTCGCGCAGCCCGGCCACCTGCCGCTCGCCGAGGGAGAAGTCGAGGGTGCGGAAGTAGGTCGCCAGGGTCGCCGCGTCGAACGGCTCCCAGCGCGCGGCCGCCTCGGCGACCTGATCCAGCTCGGCGAGGCAGAGGTCACGCGAGCGAAGGAACGCCTCGTGCACCTCCTTGACCAGGCCGGGGTGGGCGGCGGCGAAGTCGCGACGGACCGCCCAGACGGCGAAGACCATCGGCAGGCCCGTCCACTCCCGCCAGGCCTGGCCGAGGTCGGTGACCTCCAGGCCCCGGCGGGGCGCCTCGTAGAGGGCGCGCAGCGCCACGTCCCCGATCAGCACCCCGGCGTCGGCCTCCAGCAGCATCTGGGTCAGGTCCGGCGGGCAGCGGAAGTACTCGGGATGGACGCCGTACCGCTCGCCGAGCAGAAGCTGGGCCAGGAGGACGCCGGTCCGGGAGGTCGAGCCGAGCGCGACCCGGCCGCCGTCCAGCTCGGCGAGGGGCTTGGTGGAGACCACGTTGACCGAGAGCACCGGGCCGTCGCTGCCGACCGCCAGGTCCGGCAGGAGCAGCAGCTCGTCGGCGTGCCGCAGGTACTCCACGTGCGAGATCGGCCCGATGTCCAGGTCGCCGGCGACCAGCGCCGCGCTCAGCCGGTCCGGCGAGTCCTTGTGCAGGTCGACGTCGAGCAGCGCGCCGGACCGCATCAGACCCCAGTAGATCGGCAGGCAGTTCAGGAACTGGATGTGTCCGACCCGGGGGCGGGCGATGCGGTCAGCCATGCCCCGACCGTATCCCCGCCGCCGACCGCAGGCTCACCGGGAGGGCGTCGGAGTGGCCAACTCCGCACCACTGGCCCGGTCGACCTCCAGGTGCACGACGCCGGGGAGCGCGGCAGCCGGGGTGGCGACCCGCTCCGCGCGTACCGCGCGCCGCACCGGCGCCGCCACGGCGGCGACCACCAGCAGGCCGACCACCCCGCAGGCGGCGACCAGCGGCCGAGGTTCGGCCACCTCCAGCAGCAGCCCGCCGACCAGGTAACCGGCCATTCCGGCCCCCTGGACCGCGGCGCCGAAGACGGCGAAAGCCCGGCCCCGGGACGCCTCGGGAACCCGCCGGGCGAGCAGCAGGTTGTTGAAGACATTGTCGCCGCCGTTGGCCACGCCGCCGAGCAGCCAGATCGGCACGAGCAGCAGGGCGGACGGCACCGCCGCCGAGGCCAGGACAGCCAGGCAGCAGCCGCCGAGCAGGGCCAGACCGGCACCGAGCAGCGCACCGTCGTCCGCCAGCCGCCGGGAGAGCCGGGCGAAGAGCCAGCCGCCGAGCACGATGCCGAGCGTCCAGGCACCGGTCACCACGCCGTACACGGTGGTGGTGCTGCCCAGGGTCTCCCGGATGAAGAAGACCTCGATCACGTTGATCGCTCCGACCGCACCCACCACCGCGGCGAGGGTGCCGACCATCACGAACAGCAGCGGGTCCCGGCGCAGCCGCCAGGTGGGATGCGCGCCGCCGGCGGCGGTCGGCTCCGGGCGCCGCCGGCCGCCCCGTCGGGTGCGGATGAGCAGCCCGGCCGCCACCAGCGCGAGGTAGCTGCCGGCGTCGACGAGCAGCGGCAGGCGTGCGCCGAACCCGCCGACCAGCAGCCCGGCCAGCGCCGGCCCGGCGAGCGCACCGAGGGTGCCGGCGGTCTGGTTGAGCGCGCCGGCCCGGGGCAGGTCCTCGGCCCGGACCATGGCGGGCACCAAGGCGGCGAGCACCGGCTGAGTGACCGCGAGACCGGCGGCGAGCAGCGCCACCAGGGCGATCACCAGGGCCGGATGCCCGGCATACGCCAAGGCGAGGCAGACTCCCGCCTGGGCGAGCCCGGTGACGGCCAGCAGGGTGCGGCTGTCGATCCGGTCGGCGAGCCGCCCGGTCAGCGGGGCGAGCGCCACCAGCGGCAGGGTTGCGGCGAGCAGCAGGCCGGAGACGGCCATGCCGCCCGCCCCGGCCGACTGGAGGGACAGGGTGAGGGCACTCGCGGCGAGAAAATCGCCACAGCTTGAGATGCCCCGGGCAGCCGTGGTCAGCCAGACGTCGGACCAACGCGACGGACCAGATGCGAAGGACATACTTCGAAAATAATGCTTCACATATGGTGGGCACAACCCCCGTCGCCGTCAATCGATGGGCAGCGTCCGGTACTGCACGGCGACGGTGCGGGCCCCCTCGGGTGGATCGGCCACCCGCAGACGGCGCCGGTACGGGCCCATCAGCTCGTGGATCGCCTCGTTCAGCCCGGCCAGTTCCGCTGCGGTGAGCAGCAGGAGCGTGTCGCTGAACCAGGCGGCGTGGTACCACTCGGTCGGCTCGTCCGGTGCCCGTCGAATCCATTCGCGGGTCCGCTGGCTGTCGCGCGCGAGGTGGGCCTCCACCAGGGCCAGCTCGGCGTCCCGTGCGTCCGGGTCGGCGGCCTGGCCGGACTCCACGGAGTAGGAGGGGCTGAACGACCGCCACACCCGCTCCCGGGCGTCACCCCGGCTCGGCGCCGGCTCGATCAGCCCGAACTTCGCCAACGCCCGCAGGTGGTAGCTCGTCGCGCTCGGCGACAGGCCGGCGATCTCGGCGCACTCGGTGGCCGTCGCGCCGCCCTCCAGCGAGCTGAGATGTTCCATGATCGCGAGTCGGGCCGGATGGGCCAGCGCCCGCATCACCTGCGGGTCGCTGATCGTCACCCGGCGCTGCTCGGGGCGCGCCTCGGTCATGCCCCTATGATCCCGCCCCCGCTCCGCCTGTGCCGACGGGCGGGCCCCGGTCGTGGGCGCGCGGGACGAGCCACCGCCGGGCCGGATCGGAAATGCGTGGCCGGCGGCGACGACGGGGCGTAACGTAGATCGCCGCGCGCGAGGCCGCGCGCCACCTCGCCACCGGGCACAGCCGGCACCGCGTCTGACGGAGCGCCGGGCGGCCCAGGTCAACCGATCACACGAACGCACCGGAAGGTCGCCTCGGATGACCCTTGCCGCCGACTCCCACCTCGCCAGCCCGCCCGCCCGACCCGACAACCCACCCGGCGACGACCTGGACACCCAGCTCGCCGCCGAACGCGCCCACCTGGACACCTCCCGGATCGCGCTGCGCCGGATGCGGGAACGCGCCGAAGCCCTCTTCGCCGGGGGCGAGCAGGTCGCCGGCGACCCGTACGCGGCGGAGATGCTGGGCCGGACCCTCGCCCGGCGGGTCGCCGAACTCGCCGACGACCCGACCACCCCGCTCTTCTTCGGCCGGCTGGCCTTCGGCACGGCGGATCCCGACCACGTCGGGCGGGAGTACCACGTCGGGCGGCGGCACGTCACCGACGCGGCGGGCGAGCCGCTGGTGCTGGACTGGCGGGCGCCGGTCTCCCGGTCGTTCTACCGGGCCAGCGCCCGCGACCCGCAGGGCGTCGCGGTCCGGCGGCGCTTCGGCTTCAGCAGCGGCCTGCTGACCAGCTTCGAGGACGAACACCTGGACCGGGGCGAGGAGCTGGGCACGGCCAGCCGGATCCTCACCGCCGAGATCGAACGCCCCCGCGTCGGGCCGATGCGGGACATCGTCGCCACCATCCAGCCCGAACAGGACGAGCTGGTCCGCGCCGACCTGGCCGACTCGATCTGCGTCCAGGGGGCGCCCGGCACCGGCAAGACCGCGGTCGGGCTGCACCGGGCCGCGTACCTGCTCTACCTGCACCGGGAGCGGCTGCGCCGCTCGGGCGTGCTGATCGTCGGGCCGAACCGGGCCTTCCTGTCGTACATCGCGGCGGTGCTGCCGGCGCTGGGCGAGGTCGAGGTCGCGCAGGCGACCGTGGAGGACCTGCTCACCCGGGTGCCGGTCCGGGCCGTCGACGACCCGGCCGTCGCCACCCTCAAGCACGACGTCCGGATGGCCGACGTGCTGCGCCGCGCGGTCGACGCGCACATCGGCACGCCGACCGAGCCGATCATGGTCTCGGACGGCTCGTTCCGCTGGCGGATCGGCCTCGACCCGTTGCACCGGGTGGTCGAGGAGACCCGCCGGGAAGGGCTGCCGTACGCGACCGGCCGGGAGCGCGTCCGGGCCCGGGTGGTGGGGCTGCTGCAACGCCAGTCGGAGGCGCGCCGGGCCGAGTCGCCGAGCGACCCCTGGCTGCGCCGGATGGGCAAGTCGAAGCCGGTCACCGCCTTCCTCGACGCGGTCTGGCCGGCGCTCACCCCGGAGGGGCTGGTGCACACCCTGGTCGCGGACCCCGACGCCCTCGCCGCCGCCGCGGACGGGCTGCTCAGCGCCGAGGAGCAGGCACTCCTGGCGACCGGGACGAGGCCGGGACGCACGCCGAAGGCGACGAAGTGGACCGCCGCCGACGCGGTGCTGATCGACGAGGCCGCCGGGCTGATCGAGCGGCCGGCCGGCTTCGGCCACGTGGTGGTCGACGAGGCGCAGGACCTCTCCCCGATGCAGTGCCGGGCCATCGCCCGGCGCAGCGAGCACGGCTCGATCACCCTCCTCGGCGACCTGGCCCAGGGCACCGCGCCGTGGGCCGCCACCGACTGGCGGGAGTCGCTGGCCCACCTCGGCAAGCCGGACGCGGTCGTGGTGCCGCTGAGCGTCGGCTTCCGGGTGCCGGCCGCGGTGGTCGAGTTCGCCAACCGGCTACTGCCGGCGCTGGCCGTCGACGTACCGCCGGCCGAGTCGCTGCGCCGCGACGGCGCGCTGGACGTGCGTAACGTGGCCGACCTGACCGTGGCGACGGTGGCCGAGGTGCGGGCGGCGCTCGCGCACGACGGCTCGGTCGGCGTGATCGCCGCCGACGACGCGGTGGACCGGCTCCGGGCGGCGCTCGCAGACGCGGGCGTCGAGACCGCGAGCGCCGAGGACGTGGCGACCGCGGCGCGCGTCACGGTGGTGCCCGCGACGCTGGTCAAGGGCCTGGAGTACGACCACGTCGTGGTCGTCGAGCCGGCCGCGATCGTCGCGGCCGAGCCGCGCGGGCTGCACCGCCTCTACGTGGTGCTGACCCGGGCGGTCTCCCGGCTCTCGGTGCTGCACACCGCGCCGCTGCCCGACCCGTTGGCCGGCTGAACGGCCCGCGCCCCGTCCGGGCGGCTCGACGGCCGATCGTCCTCGCCCGGCGGACCGGGGCGACGCCGGTGTGTCCCGTTCGCGACAGCGGCCCCCCACCGTTTGACTTTGTGCTTTAAAGTACTTTGCATGAACCCCGACGACGATCCGCCGCCGCTCGACGCCGCCAGCGCGATGCGGCTCATCCGGGAGCAACGGGCGGCCACCGCGCACAGCCTGGAACCCGACCCACGGCTGCACTACTGGCCCTGGGGAGTCGCCTGGCTGGTCGGCTTCGGGCTGTTCTTCCTGCGCTTCTCCCCCGACGGCCGGACCTTCGTCACCATGCCCGAGTGGCTTCCCCTGACCGCGCTCTTCGTGCTGCTCGGCGCCGCGTCGGTGGTCTTCACGGTGGGCAGCGCCCGCGCCTACCGGCAGGTCACCGGAGAATCGGCCCGGCGCGGCGGCTGGTACGGCGCCGCCTGGGGGCTGGGCTTCGTGAGCCTGTTCACGGTCGCCGGCCGAGTCTCCGACAGCCTCCCGCACGACCTGGCCGGGCTGCTCTGGTCCGCACTCGCCGTCGGGCTGACCGGCGCCCTGCACATGGCCGGCGGCGCGATCTGGCTCGACCGCACCCTCTTCCGGCTCGGCCTCTGGCTCACCACGATCAACATCGTGGGGGTGCTCGCCGGACCCGGCTGGCACGCCCTCGTGGTCGCCCTCGCCGGCGGCGGCGGGATGCTGGTCGCCGGCGAGCTGGCCCGGCTGCGCCGACGGAACCTCCCGTGAGAGAACTCGACCCGGTCATCCACGCCCAGGCCCGCCTGCGGGTCGTCGCCACACTGTCCACCCTGGGCGCGGGCGACCGGATCACCTTCCCCCGCCTACAGGAACTCCTCGGCATGACCGCCGGCAACCTCTCCGTCCACCTGCGCAAGTTGGAGGACGCCGGCTACCTCGAGATCGACAAGACGTACCGCGGACGCACCCCGACCACCCTGGTCCGCCTCAGCCGGCGCGGTCGCCTGGCGTTCGACGAGTACACCGAGAACATCCGCGCGCTGCTCCACCCCGACAGCAAGGAGACGTGATGATCCTCGCCCGCGCCGACCAGGTCAGCCGCCGGTACGGCGACGTGCTCGCCCTGGACCGGGTCGACCTGGAGGTCCGACCCGGAGAACTGGTCGGCCTTCTCGGCCCGAATGGCGCCGGCAAGAGCACCCTGATCAACCTGCTGGTCGGGCTGCGCCGGCCCACCGCCGGACGGGTGGAACTCCTCGGCGGCGACCCCCGCGACCCGAAAACCCGCCGGCAGCTCGGGGTCACCCCGCAGGAGACCGGCCTGCCCGGCACGCTCCGGGTCGGCGAGGTCGTCGACTTCGTCTCCGCGCACTTCCCCGATCCGGCGCCCCGGGGCGAACTGCTCGACCGGTTCGGCCTCACCGATCTGGTGCGGCGGCAGACCGGCGGCCTCTCCGGCGGCCAACGGCGCCGGCTCGCGGTCGCCCTCGCCTTCGTCGGCCGGCCCCGGCTGGTGGTCCTCGACGAGCCGACCACCGGGCTGGACGTCGAGGGGCGTCGCACCCTGTGGGAGGCGATCCGGTCCTTCCACGCCGACGGCGGCACCGTCCTGCTGAGCAGCCACTACCTGGAGGAGGTGGAGGCGCTGGCCCAGCGGGTCGTGGTGATCGGCCAGGGCCGGGTGCTCGCCGACGACAGCGTCGACGCGGTCCGGAGCTTCGTCGGGGTCCGCCGGGTCAGCCTGCTCGCCGACGACCTGCCGCCGCTGCCAGGCGTGGTGGCGACCGAGCACGTCGAGGGACGTACCCACCTGCTCACCACCGACGCCGACCAGCTGGTCCGCGACCTGGTCACCGCCGGGGTGGCGTTCCGCGAGCTGGAGGTGCGCCCCACCTCCCTGGAGGAGGCGTTCCTCGCCATCACCGCGGCCGCCGAGCCGGCCACCGCCCAGCCCACCCCCGTCTGAGGAGCCACCCGTGCCGCTCACCCTGGTCCACGCCCGCTACCAGTTGCTGACCATCATCCGGATTCCGGTGGCCGTGGTGGGCAGCGCGTTCTTCCCCGCCGCCGCGATGCTCTTCTTCGTGGTGCCGTTCGCCGGCGACGACCCCGCGGGGGCCACCTACGCCACCGCCGCGATGATCACCTTCGCGGTGCTGAGCGCCAACATCTTCCAGTACGGCGTCGGGGTCGCCGAGGACCGCGACCAGCCGTGGAACCCGTACACCCGGACCCTCCCCGCCGGACCGGGCCCCCGCCTGGCCGGGCGGATCCTGGCCGGCCTGGTGCTCACGTACGGGTCGATGCTGCCGGTTGTCGTAATCGCGGCGGTGGCCACGCCGGCCCGGGTCACCCCGGTCGAGTTCCTGCTGGGCGCGGTCGCCGTGGCCGTGGTGTCGGTGCCGTTCACGCTGATGGGCCTGGCCATCGGCTACTCGCTGCCGAGCAAGGCGGCGATCGTGGTCGCGCAGATCATCTTCTTCCCACTGGCCTTCGGCGGCGGCCTGCTCTCCTCGCCGAACGACGCGCCGGGCTTCATCAAGGCGATCGCCCCCTACCTGCCGACCAGGGGCGCGGTGGAACTGATGTGGGCGGCGACCAACGACTGGCGACTCAACCCGCTCTCCGTGGCGATGCTCGGCGTCTGGATCGTCGCGCTGGCGACGGTCGCCGTGTGGGCGTACCGGCGGGACGAGGGGCGCCGGTTCACCTGACGTTTTGTCCAAATCCGGCCCGGCGACCCTCGGGACGGTGCCACGATTCCGGCAGGGCGTGCGTCCGGGTACGCCCCCGTCGAGAGGGGTCAGCGTGAGCACCGTCGAGCCCGGCACGCCCTGCTGGGCCGACCTGGCCACCCCGGACCTGGCGGGCGCCAAGCGGTTCTACCCGCAGCTGTTCGGCTGGACCGGCCGGGTCTCCCCGGAACCGGAGGCGGGCGGATACACCGTCTTCCTCAAGGACGGCCGCACCGTCGCCGGCGCCGGACCGCCCGCAACCCCCGGCCAGGTGCCGATCTGGTCGACGTACGTGGCGACCGACGACGCCGACCTGGTCGCCACCCGGGTGGAGTCGGCCGGCGGGCAGGTGGTGGTCACCCCGTTCGACGTCTTCGACCAGGGCCGGATGGCGGTCCTCGCCGACCCGGCCGGCGCGGTGTTCAGCATCTGGCAGCCGATGGCGATGCCCGGCGCGGAGCTGTTCAACGTGCCGGGCGCGATGTGCTGGAACGAGCTGGTGACCCCCGACCCGGAGAGGGCGAAGGAGTTCTACGCGCTGGTCTTCGGCTGGCAGGCGGAGGAGCAGCCGATGGGGCCGATCACCTACACCGGCTGGCGCTGCGGGGCGCGGGTCGTCGCCGGCATGATGCCGCCGCTGGAGGAACTGCCGGCCGACCTGCCGGCCTACTGGTCGGTCTACTTCGCCGTCGAGGACGCCGACGCCACCGCCGCCCGCGCCGCCGAACTGGGCGGCACCATCCTCGTCCCACCCAGCGACAGCCCGGCCGGCCGCACCGCCGCCCTCCGCGACCCCTACGGCGCCCTCTTCTCCATAACCGCCCTCCCCTAACCGCAGGGGGTTATCGGGGGCGGATGGGGACTACCAGGGGGCCGTGGTCGCCGGGGATGACACGGACGTGGGCGCGGTAGTGGGTGGCGAGCAGGGGCTCGGTGAGGACTTCGTGGGGTGGGCCGGAGGCGGCGACCCGACCGTCGGCGAGCAGGATCATCCGGTCGGCGTACTCGCCGGCGATGGAGAGGTCGTGCATGGTGGCGAGCACGGTCAGGCCGTGCTCGCGGCGCAGCTGGTCGACCAACTCCAGCACCTCCTGCTGGTGGCCGATGTCCAGCGCACTGGTCGGCTCGTCGAGCAGCAGCAGGGTGGCGCCCTGAGCGAGGGCCCGGGCCAGGAAGACCCGCTGCCGCTCGCCGCCGGAGAGGGTGGCCAGCTCCCGGTGCCCGAACGCGCCGAGGTCAAGCCGGTCCAGCACCTCGTGCACGGCGGCCAGGTCGGCCGCCGACTCCCGCCCCAGCGGCGGGATGTACGGGGTCCGCCCGAGCAGCACGTAGTCGAGCACCGACATGCCGGCCGGCACCACCGGGGACTGGGCCACGGTGGCCACCACCCGGGCCCGGTCCCGGCGGCGGAGCGCCTGGATCGGCGCACCGAAGATCCAGATCGCGTCCGGCGCGGGCAGCAGGCCGCCGACGGCGCGCAGCAGGGTCGACTTGCCGGCGCCGTTCGGTCCGATCACGGTGACCCACTCGCCGGCCGCGACGCTCAGGTCGACGCCGGCCAGGATCGGCGCACCGCCGAGGCGGACGTGCAGGTCCCGCACCTCGACCGCGGGGGCGTCCGGCACGCCGCGGTCCGGCCGTGGCCGGGCGCTCATGTGAACACCCGGCGGGCGGTGCGCAGGACCAGGACGAAGAACGGGCCGCCGAGCAGGGCGGTGACCACGCCGATCGGGATCTCGGCGGGGGCGGCGGCGGTCCGGGCGACCACGTCGGTCAGCGCCAGGAACGCCCCGCCGAAGAGCATCGACAGCGGCAGGATCACCCGGTAGCTGGACCCGGCGAGCAGCCGCACGGTGTGCGGCACGATGATCCCGACGAAGCCGATCAGGCCGGAGGCGGAGACCGCGGCGGCCGTGCCGAGCGAGGCGGCGGCGATCAGCAGGTAGCGGGAACGCTGCGGGTGCAGGCCGAGGCTGGCCGCCTCGTCGTCGCCGACGGAGAGAACGTCGAGTTCCCGCCGGTGCAGCAGCACCACCACGGAGGTCAGCACGAAGTACGGCAGGACCAGCCGGACGTCGTGCCAGCCGGCGGTGGCCAGCCGGCCGAGCAGCCAGGAGTAGACCTGCTGGATGGTGTCGGAGTGGCGTTGCAGCAGGTACGTCTGCCCGGCAGCGAGGAACGCCGACACGGCCACCCCGGCGAGGATCAGCGTCGCGGGTGAGCGGTCCCGCCCGCCGGCCGCGCCGAGCAGGTACGTCATGGCGACCGCCCCGAGCGAGCCGACGAACGCGGCCAGGGGGATGGTGACCGGCATCCCGGTCAGCGCCCCGCCCGCGCCGGCGCCGAGCGCGATCACCGCGGTCACCGCGAGCCCGGCGCCGGCCGCAACGCCCAGCAGGTACGGGTCGGCCAGCGGGTTGCGGAACACCCCCTGGTAGCAGCCGCCGGCCAGGGCGAGGAGCGCGCCGACCAGCAGGCCGAGCACCACCCTGGGCAGCCGCAGCTCGGTGACGATGGCGATCTCGCGCTCGGTCAGCCCGCTGTTCAGGTGCACCCCCGGCAGCATGTTGAGCAGTTCGGCGGCGACGCTGCCGGGCGACAGACTGACCGGGCCGAGGGACACCCCGGCGACCAGGGCGACGAGCACGGCGACGACGCCGGCGGCCAGCCAGCGCTTGCGCAGCCCGGCCGGCCAGGACGCGTCGGGCGTCCCGGCCGGCCGGGGTTCGGTGGGTCGCACGGTCACCGATGGGTCACGCGCGCACCTTGGCGCTGGCGTCGACGATCGCCTTGAGCAGGTCGACGACGCGCGGGCCCCAGCGCGAGGCGACATCGTCGTCGAGGGCGACGATCTGGTTGTTCTTCACCGCGGTGACGCCGGCCCAGCCGCTGCGCGCCTTGACCGTGTCCGGGGTCTGCTTGCAGCACTTGGTGTCGGCCAGGAAGACGAAGTCCGGGTTGGCCTTGACGATGACCTCCTGGGAGAGCTGCGGGTAGCCGCCGTTCTTGCCGTCGGCGTCCGACGGGTCGGCGATGTTCTCCAGGCCGGCCAGCGCGTAGATCGAGCCGATGAAGGTCTTGCTGGTCGCGCTGTACAGCTCAGGGCCCAGCTCGTGGTAGTAGGTCAGCTTCTTCGCCCGCTGCGGCAGGTCCTTGGTCAGCGCGGCGATGTCGTCCTTCATCTTCCTGGTGACGTCGGTCGCCTCGGCGGGGTGGCCGGTGAGCGTGCCCAGGTCGGTGATCTGCTGGTAGCTGTCGTCGAGGGTGGTCGCCGCGGGGGTGAGCAGCACCGGGATTTTCAGCGTGGTGAGCTGGTCGACGATCTTGTTGGTGTCGTTGGAGAGCACCACCAGGTCGGGGCTCTTGCCGGCGATCGCCTCGGCGTTCGGCTGGAAGCCGGACAGGTCGCTCTTCGGCGCGTCGGCGGGGTAGTTCGACTGGTCATCGACGGCGGTGACCTGCTTGCCGGCGCCGATGGCGAAGAGCATCTCGGTCGCCGACGGCGAGAGCGAGACGATCTTCTCCGGGCGCTTCTCCAGGGTCAGCTTGCCGACGGTGACCGGGAAGGCGGCGGCCGCTGAACCGCCGCCGGCGGCGGGGGTGTCGGTCGAGGCCTTCTCGGCGCAGGCGCCGAGGGCCAGCGCGGCCACCGCGAGGGCCGCGGCGAAGATCCGGGGGGTACGTCTGGACATGGGTCCTCCTGTCGGTCGAGGAGCGTGGTGCTTCGCCGACAGGGACCGCTTTCGCGTGCCCGTCCGCGAGGCGCCCTTCCTCGAGAGCGCGTGTCGCGACCGCGCCGCAGGCGACCTGGCTCGTCCCCGCACACGTCGGCGTCGGCCGGAGCCGAGCCGTGCGGGGCATCACAGTTGCGGGACAGCGCCGGTTTCGCACCGGCTTCGCTGCGGGTTGGTCGGTGCCACGGTAGCGCACGAGCAGCGGAGATCGTCCGGACGGGAGGGGTGGGTGGGGCCCCAGCGGGGTGGAACCGGGGCCTCCTCGGGGTACGGGAGATCCCGTTGTCCGCACACTTCACCAGCAGTCACATGGTCATATCAACATTTGTCGTTGCCTTGAACCTCCCGACCGGATCCTCACGTCGGCAAAGATTTTCCATGCCTTGATGTCTTCCGAAACTTCCTGCCGCGCGAGATAGTGACCGACAAGGATGCCCGACCTCGCCTCACTCCGCGGAGTTCCCATGGTCAGACCAGCCCTGCGCGCGGTCGCCCTCGCCGGCGTCACCGCGCTCGCCCTGCTCGGCACCACCGCGCCCGTTTACGCCGACCACCACCTGCCGGCCGTCCAGCACGACGAGAACATCACCTTCCAGGAATGGTCGTCGCACCCCGACTGGCGTGCCGGCACCCACCAGGGGACGTACGCCATCCCCGGCCACCGCACCGGCATCACCATCGGCCAGCCGGCCGGCACCACCGAATTCACCGACGAGCACACCGGCGCCACCCGCACCTGGGAGTACGCCACCTGGACCTCCCCCCGACGGGAAATCGGCTTCGACGCCACCGAACTGGTCGCCTCGTGGAACGCCGAGACGCCCGCCGGCACCTGGCTCCAGGTCGAGCTGCAGGGGACGTACAACACCGACAGCCAGACCCCCTGGTACGTGATGGGTCGCTGGGCCTCCGGCGACCAGGACGTCAAGCGGGCCACCCTGGACGGTCAGGGCGACCCCTGGTCGAGCATCTGGACCGACACCTTCTCCATCGACGACGCGAAGGCCGGGGTGCTGCTGCGGTCGTACCAGCTGAAGCTCACCCTCTACCGCACGCCGGGCCAGACCGCCTCGCCCCGGGTCTGGATGCTCGGTGCGATGAGCTCGAACGTGCCGGACCGGTTCACCGTCACGCCGAGCAAGGGCGGGATCGCCTGGGGCACCGAACTGCCGGTGCCGCACTACTCGCAGAACATCCACACCGGGGAGTACCCCGAGTTCGATGGCGGTGGTGAGGCCTGGTGCTCGCCCACGTCCACCGCGATGGTGGTCGAGTACTGGGGCCGGAAGCCCACGGCCGAGGACACCGCCTGGGTCGACCCGAGCTACGCCGACCCCACCGTCGACCACGCCGCCCGGATGACCTACGACTACGAGTACGAGGGCGCGGGCAACTGGCCGTTCAACACCGCGTACGCGGCCAGCTTCCCGGGCCTGGACGCGCGGGTCACCCGGCTGCACTCGCTGGACGAGGTGGAGCGCTTCATCGCCGCCGGCATCCCGGTCGTCACCTCGCAGTCCTTCCTCTCCAGCGAGCTGGACGGGGCGAACTACGGCACCTCCGGACACCTCTTCGTGGTGGTCGGCTTCACCGCCGACGGTGACGTGATCGTCAACGACCCGGCCTCCTCCTCGGACGCCGAGGTGCGGAACGTCTACAAGCGGGACCAGTTCGAGCAGATCTGGCTGCGGACCAAGCGGCACCGGGCGAACGGCACGGTCGCCGGCGGCTCGGGCGGCATCGCGTACCTGATCAAGCCGGCCAACCGGCCGTGGCCCCACGTCCCCGGCTCCACCAACTGGTAGGACCCGACGGCGACGGGCCCGGCGCGATCGCGCCGGGCCCGTCGTTTTCCCGGTCTCAGCGCTGTACGGGCGTCCCGGCCAGCCGGTCGATCGCGGCCGCATGGCGGCGCCGGCGGAGGATCGTGGTGACCACGAGGACCACCCAGCCGACCGCGGCGAGCGCCGCGGCCACGGTGAACCCGGTGACCAGCAGCCAGGTCGACCCGCCCGCGGTGGCGAAGACGCCCTTGCGGGCCCCGGTGTCCCGGGCGTGAGCCGTGCCGCCCTGGGCCAGCCCGTCGGGCGCGTCGTAGAGGATGACGTGCTTGCGGGGCGCGCCGCCCTCGTCGGCCACGAAGTCGCCGTGCCAACTGCAGCTGCGGCGGCCGCACTGCTCGCTGACTGCGGTGAACGTGCCCGCCGCGCCGCCGCCGGACTTCGCCTGCCAGGCGGGGGCGAGGTCGGGCGCCGCGAAGGCGAGCCCCATGACGGCGATGACGGGGAGGCCGACCCAGAGGAAGAACTTCAGCCGCCAGTCGTTGATCTTCTCCAGCACGGTGGCGACCCTAGCGAAACCGGAGCCCTCGCGCTGCCCCGGTCGGGCGGCGGCTCAACGGTGCCGGTCGCCCGGCTCACTCTCGGCGGGTCCGTCGCCGGCGCCCTGGTCCTCGCCGGCCAGCGCCGAGCGAAGCCGCTCCTTCTCCCCGCGACGGCGCTCCGCCGCCTCGGCCATCTCGCCGGCCATCTCGTCGCGCCAGCCCTTGAGCAGGAAGAAGGAGAGCGCGGCGGAGAACACCAGCGCCAGCATCAGTCGTAGGAAAAGGTTCATGTCGACGAACCAGAGGGCCGCCAGCACGCCGACGAACAGCCCGATCCGGCCCAGCGTGTACTTGACCGCCGCGCTCACGTTCGCACTCCGTTCTCCGCCGCCCGGTTTCCCGGCGCGGAAGGTTCAGCCCGTCCGGCGGGCCAGCCAGTGGACGCCATGAAACCAGATCACCGCGTACGCCAGGGTGAAGACCGCCGCGGCGAGCGCGCCGGAGACCAGCGGCGGCAGCCCGGCGGCCAGTCCGGCCGCCAGCAGCCCGGCGAACACCCCGACCGCAGCGGCGACCAGCGCCGCGATCACCCGGGCCGCGCCGAACTCCCAGGCCCGGAAGTCGTCCCAGAAGAGCCAGAGCGGCAGGATCACCGCCAGCCAGCCGTTGGTATGACCGAACCCGCCGGCGCCCATCGAGGCGAACGCCCACTCGAAGAGCACCAGCGCCAGCACCCCGATCACCAGACCGGCGAGGCTCACCCCGAGCAGGTCACCCAGGGTGAGGATGCGCCCTTGGGAGTCCCGCCGGGGGAAGGCGCGCTGCTGCTGCTGCTCCGTCATCGGTCCGGGATCAGGCCCAGACCTGCTGCGGCTCGGCGCGCCGCTCGGCCAGCGACGGCGCCTTGTCGTACTCCCGCACCACGTTGTAGCGGGTGTCCCGCTCGACCGGCTGGAAACCAGCGTCCCAGATCAGGTGCAGCAGGTCGTCCCGGTGCATCGTGTTCGGGGTGCCGTACGAGTCGGCGTCGTGGGTGATCTTGTATTCCACGACCGAGCCGTCCAGGTCGTCCACGCCGAAGTTCAGCGACAGCTGGGCCACCGAGAGGCCGTGCATCACCCAGAAGTTCTTGAGGTGCGGGACGTTGTCGAAGAGCAGCCGGGAGACCGCGAAGGTCTTCAGCGACTCGGCCGGCGAGGCCATCGTGGTCCGGGCCTGGATCCGGTTACGGATCTTGCCGTCCGCGGAGTCGACGAAGTCGTGCTGGTAGCGCAGCGGGATGAAGACCGCGAAGCCGCCCGTCTCGTCCTGCAGCTCGCGCAGCCGCAGCACGTGGTCCACCCGGTGCCGGGGCTCCTCGATGTGGCCGTAGAGCATCGTCGCCGGGGTCTTCATGCCCTTCGAGTGGGCCAGCGCGTGGATCCGCGACCAGTCCTCCCAGTGGCAGGCGTGGTCGACGATGTGCTGCCGGACCTCCCAGTCGAAGATCTCCGCGCCGCCACCGGTCAGCGACTCCAGGCCGGCGTCCATCAGCTCGTCGAGGATCTCGTCGGCGCTCAGGCCGCTGATCTTCTCGAACCACTGCACCTCGGTGGCGGTGAAGCACTTGAGCTTGACGTTCGGCAGCGCCGCCTTCAGCTCGCGCAGCACCTTCGGGTAGTAGCGCCAGGGCAGGGTCGGGTGCAGGCCGTTGACGATGTGCAGCTCGGTGAGCTGCTCGTCCTCCATCTCCTTGGCCTTGCGGACCGCCTCGTCGATGCGCATCGTGTACGCGTCCTTCTCGCCCGGCTTGCGCTGGAAGGAGCAGTACGCGCAGGAGGCGGAGCAGACGTTGGTCAGGTTCAGGTGCCGGTTGACGTTGAACATCACCCGGTCGCCGTTCATCTCGGTGCGCTTGTGATGCGCCAGCCGGCCCAGCCAGGCCAGGTCGTCGCTGTCGTAGAGGGCGACCCCGTCCTCACGGGTCAGCCGCTCGCCCGCGTACACCTTCGCTTCGAGCTCGCGCTTGAGTCCGGCGTCCATCGAAAGCCACGTCCCTTCCACCTGCGGTCCCGGTCGAGCGTACGTCGGCCCTCCGACGAACCGGCGGGGCGGTCAACCCCAGCGACAAACTTCACCGGACTCTCCGCTCGTCGTCACCCTCCGCGCATCGACATCCCTGCCTCCGTGAGGTAAGACAGGGTGGGGCGGAACACACACTGGTACCGTCTCGGACCACCGCGCCCATCACGGCGCGGAACATGCCAGACCGGACGGGGAGCGGAATGGTCGACAGCGCAGAGGGCCGACGGCAACGACGCGGGAGTCCGGTCATCTCGCCGGTGCTGCGTCCGGCGCTCTGGTCCGCGCTGCTCGGCGCGGTGGCCGCCGCGGTGCTCGCCACCCCGGCCTGGGCCGAGCCACCGCTGCCCGACACCGTCCCCGACACCGGGTCCCGCCCGGTCGCCGTCGGCGGCCTCCGGCTGCCCAGCTCCGTGCCGGGCCTGCCCGGCTCCGTTCCGGGCGCGTTCGGCACGTCGCCCGGCCCGGCGACCGCCAACCCGGGCGACGGGCCGCTCATCGCGCAGATCAACGCGGCGGACGCGCTGGTCGGTCAACTCGGCGACGACCTGCTCCAGATCAAGGTGCAGCGGGACGAGGCACAGGCCCAGCTCGCCGTCGCCACCACCGATCTCCAACGGGCCCACAAGGCGCTCCTGCACGCCCAGGAGAGCGCCAAGGCCGCCGCCGCCGACGCGGTCAAGGCCGCCGCCGCGCTGCCACCGGGCGAGTTCGGCGCCGACCTGCACGACTTCAGCACGCTGCAGCGGATCACCCGCGGCGACAAGGCCGAGGGCGCGACCACCGCGGTCGCCGGCGAGGTGGCCCGGGCCACCGCCGCCGAGCAGATCGCCCTGGAGGCGCACGCCGCCGCCGAGGCGCGGGTCCGGGAGCGCGGCGCCTCGTACGCGACGGCCGAGGCGGCCCTGCACCGGCAGGAAGCCACGCTGCTGAAGCTTCGCAAGGACAACGCCGCGCAGCTGCTCGAGATCGAGAAGCGCGAGGACGCCGCCGAGCAGCAGATCGGCACGTCGTACGTCAGCAGCCAGAGCGTGAGCGGGCTGGTCGCCGACCCGCGGGCGCTGGCCGCCGTGCGGTACGCCCTGGCCCAGCTCGGCGACCCCTACCTCTGGGCGGCGGAGGGCCCGAACCGGTTCGACTGCTCCGGCCTGATGCTCGCCGCGTACCAGTCGGCCGGCTACCGCGACCTGCCCCGGGTCTCCCGGGACCAGTACTACGCCACCCGCTCCCGCACTGTGGACCCCACCGCCCTACTCCCCGGTGACCTGCTCTTCTTCGCCTCGGGCAGCAGCTGGCAGAGCATCCACCACGTCGCGATGTACATCGGCGGCGGCAAGATGGTCGAGGCGCCGCGGACGGGCGACGTCGTCAAGATCTCCATCGTCCGGTGGACCCGGCTCTACGCCGCGACCCGGGTCGTCGGCGCGGTGCCCGGCCCGGCAGTCCCGGTGCCGCTACCGACCCGGACGACCACCCCGCCGAAGCCGGGCACGACGCCGAAGCCGACCGCGACGCCGACGCCCAGCCGGACGGCCACTCCGAAGCCGACCCGGACGGCGACGCCGAAGCCCACGGCCACGAAGCCGAGCCCCAGCACCAGCCCGTCGACCTCGCCGTCGCCCAGCACGTCCCCCTCGCCGTCGCCGACGCCGAGCCCGTCCAGCTCGCCGTCCTCGTCGCCCAGCTCGGCGACGAGCACCGAGCCGATTCCGACCACGAACAGCGCCGCCCCCACCGGCGGCGCCTCGGAGGCCACCTCGGGCAGCCCGAGCGCCAGCAGCTGACCGCAACCGTCCGCTCCGGCTGTGCTGCCGGGCCGGAATGTGGCACGGTGAGATCCAGGCACTCCCGGTCCGCCCACCGCGGTCGGGTGCGAGCGTGGGCGTGGAGGGCAAGCATGGGCGAGCTAGAGGTTCCGGCGGGGACGGTCCATCCGGGATCCGTGCCCGACTCCACCGACCGGCCGGCCGATCCCGCTCCCGACCGGACCGCGACCGACCCGACGGACGACGGAGGCTCGGCGGGGACGACCCCCGGCGTGGCCCGCGGCCGGGTCAGCGTGGCCGGCACGGCCGCGCCGCCGGGCGCCGAACGGCCGGGCGCTCCGGCCACCGGCACCACGTACCGGGCGGGCAGCCCGGCTGAGGCGGCCCCTCCGTTGGACCGGCGTCAGCCCGGCGCCTCGGTCGCGCCGACCTCGACCTGGTCCGGCTTCGCGGCCGCCGGGGAGCCCGCCGACCCCGACCCGGACCGGTCGGCCGCCTCCCCGAAAGCCCTGGTCGACCCCGCGCCCGCCCCGACCGTCTCCGGATCCGCCCGGGCCGCCGCCCCACCCCCGCCGGAGGGCTCGACGCCGGGCCCGGTGGTACCGGAGCCGCGCGACGCGGCCGAGGTGGCCGAGGCGTCGCCCGCCCGGGCCAGCGCCTCCGTGCCGGGGCTGCGCCGGATCTCCGCCGACGAGGCGGGCGCCGCCGGCGCCGCGGTGGCGGCGAAAGCCGGCGGGACCAAGATCTACCGGGCGGGGCCGGTGAATCCCGAGCCGCCCGAGCCGGTGCAGCCGCCGGAGCCGGCCCTGCCCCCGGTGCCGCCCACCCCGGAACCCGAGCCGGCCCCCACGCCCGTACCGGGGCCGACCCCACCCTCCCCGGCGCCGCCCGTGCCGGAGCCGGAGCCCCCGTTCCCGACGCCACCGGTGCCCGCGCCGCCGCCGGCGCCCCGGCCGGTGCCCACGCCGCCGCCGACGCCCCGGCCGACGCCGCCAGGGCCGGTTCCCCCGCTCCCCGGGCCGCCGGTGCCGCCGCCCGCCCCGCCGATCCCCGCGCCACCGCCACCGCCGGGCCCGATGCCCGCCCCGCCGTTCCCGCCCCCGCCCGCCATGGCAATCCCGGCGGGCGGGCCGGTCTCCGCCCCGCTGGTGGTGCCGGCGCCCGCGCTGCCGAGTTGGCCACCGCCGACCAACCCCACCGACCACCGCACCGTGGCGTCCGGTCGCGGCCGGGTCCACCCGTACCCGACCAGCGCGCCGCCGGCTGCGGACCGCCCGGTCAGCGCGCTGCCCGCCGCCGGGCGCTCCGGCCTCCTCCCCTACCAGGGCGGCCCGGACCTGTCCGGCACGGCCTACGGCGGCACCGAGGGGCCGGGCTTCGCCACCGTGTCACTCCCGCGGGGCAACCCGCTGGAGAATTCCGGCTCGCTGACCGGGCACATCCTGGCCCAGGGCTGGGCCGAGGACGCCCCGGCGACCCGGTCCAGCAACACGAAGGTGGTGATCGTGCTGGCCGCCTCGCTGGGCCTGCTGATCGCGATCAGCCTGCTGGTGGTGTTCCTGGCCAACGACGCGCTGAGCGGGATGATCGGCAGGTGACGGGTCGGGCGGGAGCATGGTGAGCCCGCCCACTACGGCCTCGCGGCGAGGTGGCGGGTTCGGCATACCGCCGTACACTTATCCAGATCACTGACCCGGCGCGCCTGTTGCGCCCATGGGCGATCTTGCGGGCGATTCGGCGGCATTCAGCCGCAGCGGGCCATCGCGAAGATGCGCCCCGCTCGAAAGGCATTTCTTGACCACCTTCGCTGACCCCGGCATGTCCCCGTCCGCCCACGACGCCCCGGCTCAGGAGCACCCCGCCGACGCCGACACCCCCGACTTCGCCGCGCTGGGGCTGCCCCGGCAGCTGGTCGCCACGCTGACCCGCCAGGGCATCACCACCCCGTTCGAGATCCAGCGGGCCACCCTGCCGGACGCCCTCGCCGGCCACGACGTGCTCGGCCGGGGCCAGACCGGCTCCGGGAAGACCCTCGCCTTCGGTCTGCCGCTGATCTCCCGGCTCGCCGAGCGCAACCGGGCCCGGCCGCTGCACCCGCGCGGCCTCGTCCTGGTGCCCACCCGGGAACTGGCCATGCAGGTCAACGACGCGCTGATGCCGCTCGGCAAGGCCGTCGGCATCTTCGTCAAGACCGCCGTCGGCGGCGTGCCGTACGACCGGCAGATCGACGCGCTCCGCCGGGGCGTGGAGATCATCGTGGCCACCCCCGGGCGGCTCGGCGACCTGGTCGCGCGCGGCATCTGCAACCTGGACGACGTCGAGATCACCGTGCTCGACGAGGCCGACCAGATGGCCGACATGGGCTTCCTGCCGGAGGTCACCGAGCTGCTGATGAAGACGCCGGCGGACGGCCAGCGGCTGCTCTTCTCCGCCACTCTGGACCGTGACGTCGACTCGCTGGTCAAGCGGTTCATGACCAACCCGGTCACCCACTCGACCGCCCCGTCGACCGCGTCGGTGTCCACCATGGACCACCACCTGCTGCTGATCCCGCCGCACGACAAGTTCCCGGTGACAGCCTCGATCGCCGCCCGGGACGGCCGGACCATGGTGTTCGCCCGGACCCAGCTCGGCGTCGACCGGCTGGTCGAGCAGCTCGCCGCGGTGGGCGTACGCGCCGGTGGGCTGCACGGCGGCAAGACCCAGCGGATGCGCACCAAGACCCTGGCCGAGTTCCGCGAGGGCCGGGTGAACGTGCTGGTCGCCACCGACGTGGCGGCCCGCGGCATCCACGTCGACGGGGTCACGCTGGTGCTGCACGTCGACCCGCCGAAGGACCCGAAGGACTACCTGCACCGGGCGGGGCGTACCGCCCGGGCCGGCGAATCGGGCGCGGTGGCCACCCTGGTGCTGCCGAAGCAGCGCCGGACCACCCTGGCCATGATGGAGAAGGCCGGTGTCGCTCCGGCCGAGGCTCGGGTCCGGTCCGGCGACCCGGCCCTCGCGGAGCTGATCGGCGCGCGCGAGCCCAGCGGGGTGCCGGTCCGCGAGGAGCCGCAGGAGCGCGGCCGCTACGGCGACCGCGCGTCCGGCCCGCGCCGCTCCGGCGACCGGGACGGCCGGCGCTTCGGCGACCGGGGCGACCAGCGCTTCGGCCGCCCGTCGGGCGAACGACGCTTCGGCGACCGGCCGACCGGCGAACGACGCTTCGAGGACCGGCCGACCGGCGAGCGACGTTTCGGCGACCGGGATCCCCGGGGCGAGCGCACGTTCGGCGAGCGGGGCGGCGACTTCCGCTCGGCGGACCGCCAGGGCGGGTTCCGTTCCGAGGGGCGGCCGCGCGACGACCGGCCGCGCGACGACCGGCCGCGCGACGACCGGCGGGGCTTCGGCGGGCGACCGCCGGCGCGTACCCACTGATCTGACGTCCGGACGCCGCCGTGGAGCACCCGCTCCGCGGCGGCGTTTCCGCATCCCGTGCCGGTGCCCGCGCCGTGGCGTAACGTCCGGTTCATGCCCACCATGCCGAAGTCGCTCTTCTGGGCCAGGACGGACACCGCCGGGGCCGAGTACGTCGGGTTCGACGACCGTCAGGGGCTGGCCGCGCGGGGCACCGCGCTGGCGGTGGACCCGATCCCGTACACCTGCCGGTACCAGCTGACGATCGGCCCGGACTGGGCGGCCACCCGGCTGGAGGCGGAGGCCGAGGGGGCGGGCTGGTCGCGGAGCGTACGGCTGGAGCGGGCCGGGGACGGCTGGCGGGTGCGGGCCGGCGAGGAGGGTGACCTGGACGCGGCGTTGCGCGCGGCCGGGCACGCCCCGGCCGGGCTGCCGGGCACGGACGACCCGGACCGGCTGGCCGACGCGCTCGACATCGACCTGGGCGGCTCTCCGCTCTTCAACACCCTGCCGCTGCGCCGCCTCAACCTGCGCCGGGCGCCCGCGGACATGGCGCGACGGGTGACCGTCGCCTGGGTGCTCGTGCCGAGCCTGGTGGTGGTCTCCGCCGAGCAGGTCTACACGTCGCTCGGGCCCGGCCGGGTGCGCTTCGCCAGCGACACCTTCACCGCCGACCTGGACGTCGACGCGGACGGCTTCGTGGTGCGCTACCCGGGCCTGGCCGAACGGATCGACCCACGCTGAGCCGGGTCAGGCCGGCCAGGCGCCGGTGGCCAGGAAGCGGTCGATGGTGGCCAGGTGCGGGGTGAGGTCGAGCCCCTGCCGGGCAACCCAGTCGTCGGCGTAGTACGTGTCGGCGTAGCGGTCGCCGGCGTCGCAGATGAGGGTGACCACGGAGCCGGTGCGCCCCGCCGCCAGCATCTCGGCGATCAGCCCGAACGCGCCCCACAGGTTGGTGCCGGTCGAGCCGCCGACCAGACGGCCAAGCACCGTCGAGCCGGCCCGCATGGCGGCCAGCGACGCGGCGTCCGGCACCTGGACCATCCGGTCCACCACCGAGGGCAGGAAGGACGCCTCGACGGACGGCCGCCCGATGCCCTCGATGCGGGAGCCGCGGTCGGTCCGCACCGACCAGTCGGCGGCCTGCCAGGCCGGGTAGAAGGCGGAGTTCTCCGGATCGACCACGCACAGCTTGGTGGGCAGCCGCCGGTAGCGGGCGTACCGGCCGATGGTGGCGCTGGTGCCCCCGGTACCGGCGCCCACCACCACCCAGACCGGTACGGGATGCCGCTCCAACGCGAGCTGCGCGTAGATGGACTCGGCGATGTTGTTGTTGCCCCGCCAGTCGGTGGCCCGCTCGGCGTAGGTGAACTGGTCCATGAAGTGGCCGCCGGAGTCCTCGGCGAGCCAGCGCGCCTCGATCACCACCTTCGCCGGGTCCTGGACCAGGTGGCAGCGCCCGCCATGGAACTCGATCTGGGCGATCTTCTCCGGCGAGGTGGAGGCGGGCATGACCGCGATGAACGGCAGCCCCAGCATCCGGGCGAAGTACGCCTCGGAGACGGCGGTCGAGCCGGAGGAGGCCTCGACGATGGTGGTGTCCGGGCCGATCCAGCCGTTACAGAGCCCGTAGAGGAAGAGCGACCGGGCCAGCCGGTGCTTCAGCGAGCCGGTGGGGTGCACCGACTCGTCCTTCAGGTAGAGGTCGACGCCCCACTCCCGGGGCAGCGGGAAGGGCAGCAGGTGGGTGTCGGCGGACCGGTTGGCGTCGGCCTCGACCGTGGCGATCGCCTCGGTCAGCCATGTCCTGCCTGCCTCGTCGCACCGGTCCAGATGTGTCACGTCGGCAAGGTTACAAGCGAGGTCAGCTCGGGTCCGGCCCGGCCCGGCGGCGCTGCCGGCGCTGTCCGGCCCGGCCGGCGGCCCGGACCACCGGCGTCAGCGCGAGCGCCAGCCGGGGCAGCGCGTCGAGGAGCCGTACCTGGGCGCCGCGCCAGCGCGGCAGGCTGACCACCGGCCGCGGCCGGCGGGCCAGCCGCGCGGCCCGCGCGGCCACCCGCTCCGGCGTCAGCATCGACCCGGTGAAGGACGCCAGCGCGCCGGGGTCGTCGAGCCGGTCGTGCAGCATCGGCGTCCAGATCCCGTCTGGGCATAGACACGACACGTGTACGCCCCGGAGCCCGGCCATCCGCAGGTCGGCCAGGGTGCCCAGGCTGAACGCGAGCAGGGCGTGCTTGCTGGCGGCGTAGACCGTCTCGCCGGGGGCGGCGATCAGCCCGGCGAGGGAGACGATGTTGAGCACGTGCCCGTGCCCCTGAGCCCGCATGATCTCCAGCGCGGCGAGGGTGCCGGTCATCGCTCCGAGCGCGTTCACCTCGGTCACGCGCCGGCGGGTCGCCGCGTCGTGCGTCCAGGACGGCCCGGTGACCAGGATTCCGGCGTTGTTCACCCAGAGCCCCAGCCCGGCGGGCACCGCCTGCGCCGCTTCGGCGGCGACCGCGGCGCAGGCCACCTCGTCCCGCACGTCGAGCGACCGGGACCAGCCACCGAGCGGTTTCGCGGCGGCGGCCGCCGCGTCGGCGTCCAGGTCGGTCAGGAGCACGGTCCAACCGTCGGCGTGCAGCGCGGCGGCGATCGCCCGGCCCAGACCGCCGGCCGCCCCAGTCACCACGGCCGCTCCGGTCCCCGCGGCCGCTCCGGGCTCTGGCGTCGTCACCGGCGCACCGTATCGCCGGACTCCCGCCGGCGCCAGAGCCGCTGCCCAGCGCTCCGGTCGTCGCGGACGTTGCCTGGTGGGCGATACGCGATCCCGACGGCGGGCGCGGCGGGCCCGACCTGATACCCGGGGGCACGGGCAGCCTCGGGGCCGGGGCCGGACCCCGCCGGTGCGGGCGGGTCAGGGGGCGGCGGCAGGCTCGATCGGCCGGGGACGGTTCTCCCACTTGGTCGACAGGGCGATCCCCGTGCGGGTGGACGCCACGCCCGGGGTGCGGTTCAGCCGGACGATCAACTGCTCCAGCTCGGCGATCGTGCCCACCCGCGCCTTCAGCAGGAACGACTCGACGCCGGCCATGAAATAGCAGGACTCGATCTCCGGCAGCTGCCGGAACGCCTCAAGCACGTCGTCGGTGTCCCCGCCGGAGTCCTCGACGATGCCGATCAACGCGGTCACGCCGAGTCCGATCGCCTCCGGCTCCACCTCGGCCCGGTACGCCCGGATGACCCCGCTGGACTCCAGCTTGCCGACCCGCTCGTGCACCGCCGGGGCGGAGAGGCCCACCTGGCGGGCCAGCTCGGCGTACGACAGCCGGGCGTTGCCGCGCAGCAGCTCAACAAGGTTCAGGTCGATCGCGTCCACGGAGAGTGACCCTATCCGTTCGGGCGTAACGCTCGACGCTCGGCATCAGTTGAACGTGACAACATGTACCCATTCACAAACTGATGGTCATGGGAGTTCTCTGCCGGTACCATTTACTAACTTCTCAAGCCGTGCGTTTTTCGCGTTTTGGCGGACAGGCCAGGTCGCTGGTGCTGTAATTGCCATACGTCCCTCATGACGGCTCTGGGCTCGCACCGGCCGGGGGCAGTGTGTTCAGCCGGGGGCTTCGTCGACGCGAGGAGGGGGCTGTGGACACTGGAGATCGCCTGCTGACACCGGGTGAGGTCGCCGCGCTGTTTCGGGTTGACCCGAAGACTGTGACGAGATGGGCGGCGGCCGGCCGGATAGGCAGCATCCGGACTCCAGGCGGGCATCGCCGGTTTCGGGAATCCGAGGTGCGGGCCCTGCTTGAGGGGGAGGGCATGCTGGACGAGGCGGAGGACATGGGCAAGCCACGCAACATGGGTCCGACCGCTTCGACCGGCCCCGGACCGGCCAACGCCGGCATGTACTGACTGCGGATCGGCACGCGGACCGGCCGTCAGGTCCGGTCCGCGTCCCGTTGGGCCGCGGCCAGCTCGCCCGCCCAGCGTCGGAAGAGCGTGTGCGGTACGCCGAGCGCGTCCAGCACCTTGCCGGCCACGAAGTCGACCAACTGCTGCGCGGAGGCGGACGCGCCCGCACCGTAGAACCCCGGACTGGCCGGCAGCACGACCGCCCCGGCGTCGTGCAACGCGATGAGGTGCTCCAGGTGGCTGCGGGTCACCGGCGTCTCCCGCGGCACCACCACCACCGGCCGCCGCTCCTTCAGGTTGACCTCGGCCGCCCGCTGCAGCAGGTCCTTGGAGAGCCCGATCGCGATGCCCGCGCAGGCCGCCGTGCTCGCCGGCACGACCGCCATGCCGCGTACCCGGTAGGAGCCGCTGCTCGGCCCGGCCGCCAGGTCGCCCGCCGGCCAGTGCCGCACGTCCGCGCCGGTCAGCTCGCGGCCCAACCAGGCGGTCAGGTCGTCGGCCCAGTGCCCGTCCCGGAAGGGCCGGCCGGTCTCGTCGAGGATGGTCAGCCGGGCGGCCCGGGAGACGATCAGGTCCACCGCCTCACCGGCGTCTAGCAGGCCCCGGACGACGGCCGCCGCGTACGGCGTGCCGGAGGCACCGGAGACGCCGACCACCCATGGTTCACGCATGCGACAAGCCTGCCTGGTCGGGGACGGGGGCGGGCGGGCACCCCCGCCGTACCGGTCCGGAGCGTCCCCCTTGTCCCGGGACCGCCACCGTTGTCCCGACGGGCCACGGCCGTCGGGGCGACCTGCCATGCTTCCGTCGGCGATCCACCGCCAGGGAGGGATCGGGATGACGGAGGCGGTGCTCTGGTCGCTGCGGTCCGACTGTCCGCTCGCGCCCCGGATCTCCCCGCACGCCGACCGCACGCAGCGGTGGCTGCTCGACCAGCTCGTCCGCCTCGACCTGCCGCTGGACGCGGCGGCTCTGGACCGGCTGGGCCGGGCGGGCTTCGCCCGGTACGCCGGCCGGCTCTACCCGGACGCCACCGAGTCGGACCTGCGTGTGCTGACCGCCCTGTTCACCTGGTTCTTCCTGGTCGACGACGCGTGTGACCGGCCGGACCGGCTGACGCCGCCGCAGATCCGCGCGCTGCGGGACGGGGTGCTCGCCCTGCTGTACGAGGGGCCACGGGCTCGCCATTCCGGCTTTTCGGGTCCGCTGCGGCGGCTGCTCGTGCAGGCGTGGCGGGAGCCTCGACGGCGGATGCCGGCCCGCTGGCGGCTGCGCTTCGCCGACGCGGTCGCCCACCACCTGGACGGAGCCTGGCGGGAGGCCGTCGCCAAGTCCACCGGCCGGGCCCCCGGGGTCGAGGAGTACGTGAAGCTGCGCCGGGCCACCTCGGCGGCGTACGTGTCGTACCCGCTGATCGAGTTCGCGACCGGCCGGCCGCTGCCCGACGCGGTCTACCACCATCCCGCGCTGCGCCGGGTCGCCGAGCTCGGCAACGACCTGCTCTCCTGGTTCAACGACCTGGCATCGCTGGAGCAGGACCGGGCCGACGCCGGTGGCCACAACCTGGTGCTGGCGATGGCGACCGAGCACGGGGTGTCGGTGGCGACCGCGGTGGGGCTGGTGGCCGAGCGCTGGCGGGCGGGGATGGCCCGGTTCGTGGTGCTGCGCGCCGCGGTGCCGTCGTTCGGTCCGACGCTGGACGAGGCGGTCACCGCCCACCTCGACGGGGTCGCCCACGCGGTGCGCGGCACGGTGGACTGGACGCTGGAGAGCGGCCGCTACCCGGTCGCCCCCGAGTCCTGAGCCGGCGGCTCAGGGTCGCAGGTCGAGGCGGACCACCAGGTCGAGCAGGGCGAAGACGAAGAGCACGATGCCGACGAAGCCGTTCGCGGTGAAGAACGCCCGGTTGACCTTGCTGAGGTCGGTAGGGCTGACCACCAGGTGCTGGTAGCCGAAGGCGACGGCGGTGAACGCCAGCCCGATCCACCACAGCCAGCCGAAGCCGACCAGCGCCCCGAACCAGATGAAGAGCGCGAAGGTCACCACGTGCGCGACGGTGGAGGCGTGCAGCGCGAAGCGCAGCCCGTAGCGCGCCGGCACGCTGTGCACCCCGATCTCGCGGTCGACGTCGGCGTCCTGGCAGGCGTAGATCAGGTCGAAGCCGCCGATCCAGAGGCCGACGGCCGCGCCGAGCAAACAGGCCGGCCAGGAGCCGGCGAGGGTGCCGGTGACCGCGAGCCAGGCGCCGACCGGGCCGACCGCCTGGGCGATGGCGAGGATGGCGTGCGGCCAGTTGGTGAACCGCTTGCCGTACGGGTAGACGACCAGCGGGATCACCGCGAGCGGGGCGAGCACTAGGCAGAGCGGGTTGAGCAGGGCGGCGGCGGCGAGGAAGACCACCAATGCGACGGCCGCGCCGGTCCAGGCCGTCCGCACGCTCACCGCCCCGGTGACCAGCTCCCGCCGGGCGGTACGCGGGTTCCGCGCGTCGATCCGCCGGTCCAGGATCCGGTTGGCGGCCATCGCGAAGGTCCGCGCGCCGACCATCGCCACGGTGATCAGCAACAGGTCCAGCCAGCGCACCCGCCCGCCGTCGACCTGCATCGCGGTCAGCGCCGACAGGTACGCGAAGGGCAGCGCGAAGACGGAGTGCTCGATCGCGACCAGCTTGAGGAAGGACTTCACCCGGCCCGGCCGTTCGGCCGGCGCGTCCAGAACGGCCATCAGATCCCGTACTCCTTCCAGCGCTTGTCGACCAGGGCGGTGACCTCCGGCGACATGGTCATCTCCTCGGGCCAGCCCCGGGTGTAGCCCTCGGTGGGCAGCTTGCGGGTCGCGTCCACGCCCACCTTGCCGCCCCAGAACTGCTGGTACGACGCGTGGTCGAGGTGGTCCACCGGCCCCTCGGTGAGGAGCAGGTCGCGGGCGTAGTCGACGTTGCCGAAGGCGCGGAAGGCGACCTCGTTGTAGTCGTGCACGTCGCAGTCCTCGTCGACGATCACGATCAGCTTGGTCAGCGACATCAGGTGGGCGCCCCAGATCGCGTTCATCACCTTCTGCGCGTGCTTGGGGTAGCGCTTGCGGATCGACACGATCGCGCAGTTGTGGAAGACGCCGGCGGCGGGCAGGTCGTAGTCGATGATGTCCGGGATCAGCAGCTTGAGTAGCGGCTGGAAGATCCGCTCGGTGGCCTTGCCCAGGCCGTGGTCCTCCTGCGGCGGCTTGGAGGTGACGATCGAGTGGTAGACCGGGTCGCGCTGCATGGTCATCGCCTCGATGTGCAGCACCGGGAACGGCTCGACCGGGGTGTAGAAGCCGGTGTGGTCGCCGAACGGCCCCTCGGGCAGCCGCTCGCCGGGCTCCAGGTACCCCTCCAGCACGATCTGGGCGTGCGCCGGCACCTGCAACGGCACGGTGAGGCAGTCGACCATCTCGACCCGCTCGCCGCGCAGGAACCCGGCGAACAGGTACTCGTCGATGTCGCCGGGCAGCGGTGCGGAGGCGGCGTACGAGACCACCGGATCGCAGCCGATCGCCACCGCGACGGGGAGCCGCTGGCCGAGCCGCTCGGCGACCGCGTGGTGGGCGGTGGAGTCCTTGTGGATCTGCCAGTGCATGCCGAGGGTGTTCCGGCCGTGCTGCTGCAGCCGGTAGAGGCCGAGGTTGCGCTTGCCGGTCTCCGGGTGCTTGGTGTGGGTGAGCCCGTAGTTGTGGAAGATCCCGCCGTCGTCGGGCCAGACCTGGAGGCCGGGCAGCCGGTTCAGGTCGACGTCGTCTCCCCGGTAGACCACCTGCTGGCAGGGCGCGGTCTTCACCTTGCGCGGGGGCACCGACTTGAGCTGCATGACCTTGCCGAGGCCCTCGCGGATGCCGGACCAGCCGACCGGCAGCTCCGGCTTGATCAGCGCACCGATCCGCTCGCCGATCTCGTCGAGGGAGTCGACGCCGAGTGCCATCGCCATCCGCTTCTCGGTGCCGAACAGGTTGATCGCGACCGGCATCTCGCCCCGGGTGGGCCGCTCGAAGAGCAGCGCCGGACCGCCGGCCCGGACGGTCCGGGTGACCACCTCGCTGATCTCCAGGGTGGGGTCGACCGGGACGCTGACCCGCCGCAGCTCGCCCGCGCGCTCCAGCGCCGCGAGGAAGTCCTTGAGATCGGTGTACGGGAAGCCACGAGCCGCCATGTCAGCCAGTCTCCCGCACCGGCCTCCCGGTCGCCCAAGCCGGGTGGTGTGACGCGGCCGATGCCGCCGTCGGCCGGCATGGCCGGGCCACCGCCGGGTAGTCGAGCCGTCCGGCGATGGAGGAGGCGGCGATGGGCAACGGGCAGCTCCCGACGGGGTTTGCCGAGCAGCGGGCACGGGTCGGCGAGGTCACCCTCAACTACGTACGGGGCGGCAGCGGTCCCCCGCTGGTGCTGCTGCACGGCTATCCGCAGTGCCGGCACATGTGGCGGCACTTGCTGCCCGAGCTGGGGCGGTCGTTCGAGGTGGTGGCGCCGGACCTGCGCGGCTTCGGCGAAAGTGACGCCCCGGCCGGCGGGTACGACAAGAAGAGCGTCGCCGCCGACCTGCACGGGCTGCTCACCGGGCTCGGCCTGACCGGCGACATCCGGCTGGTCGGGCACGACCTGGGCACCATGGTCGCGTACGCCTACGCCGCCGCCCATCCCGGCGCGGTGTCCCGGCTGGTGCTCACCGAGGCGCCCATCCCGGACGAGAGCATCTACGCGTTCCCGGCCCTGACGGCCGCCGGCCCGGCGGTGTGGAACTTCGGCTTCTTCAACCTCACCAACGGCCTGCCGGAGCAGCTGATCACGGGCCGGGAGACGCTCTGGGTGGACCGCTTCAGCGACTCGATCATGGTGAACAAGGGCAGCATCGGCCCGGACGACATCGAGGAGTACGCCCGGCACCTGCGCGACCCGGATCATCTGCGGGCCAGCTTCGACTGGTTCCGGGCGTTCGGGCAGGACGTGGCGGACAATGCGGCGTACCGGTCGACGAAGCTGCCGATGCCGGTCCTCGCCGTCGGCGCCCGGGCCAGCCTCGGCGAACAGGTAGCCGAGCAGGTCCGCCGGTACGCCGACACGGTCACCGGCGAGGTGGTCGAGAACTGCGGCCACTGGCTCTTCGAGGAGCGGCCGGTCGAGCTGACCGCCCTGCTGCTGCCCTTCCTGCGCGGCTGACGCCTCAACCCGCCGGCTGCCAGGCGTACGCGGCGAGGGGCGGGTCGAGCGGACGACCTGCGGGCGGTCGCCTCGGCCAACTTCTTCCGTCTCGACGTCTCCGGCTGGTTCGGCGGCTGACCCGACGGGCCGACGCCCCGCCCGGTTACGCACGGTCGCCCTCACCCAGCCCGCCAACCATCCGATCGCGCCCTTTGCTCTGCTTCACCAGAGGCAACAGGAACGGTCGGTAACTGTTGCGTCCGCTGCAGCAGAGCAAAGCGGAGCCAGGAGGGCTCCCCGGTCAGGGCTGTCGAACCGAAGAGGCCTGGTCAGAGGTTTCGACGGATCGAGGAGGCGGCGATGGTGCCGATTTCCCCAGGAAACCGATCACTGTGCGTACGGCAATGGTTTTCGGCCGCCGCTCGTCACGTCGCCGGGCTGGCGGTCACCAGTCGGGGAACCGCTGCTGGCGGAGATCCGGGACGCGGTGGCCCGGAGCTGCACGGGGTCGACGACGATCCGGCGAACGACACCGCCCCGGTGACCGTGAGCTGACCCGGAAACGACGCGACCGCCGGGAGCCACGCGGCTCCCGGCGGTCAGCGCAAGCAGGTCAGTTGACGCCCGCGTACGAGTGCAGGCCGGTGAAGAAGAAGTTCACCCCGAAGAGGTTCATCAGCATCGTCAGGAAGCCCAGGATCGAGATCCAGGTGGCGACGTTCCGCTTGATGCTCGGGGTGGCCCGGGCGTGCAGGTAACCGGCGTACACCACCCACGAGATGAACGCCCAGGTCTCCTTCGGGTCCCAGCCCCAGGCCCGGCCCCAGGCCGCCTCGGCCCAGATCGCCCCGGCGATCACCGCGAAGGTGAAGATCGGGAACGCGAAGGCGTGCAGCGCGAAGGTCATCCGCTCCAGCCCGGCCGCCGCGGGCAGCCGGCGGGCCAGGGTGTACGGGAAGCTGCGCCGCCCCTGCTCCCAGCCGGCCCGCATCAGGTACGCCGCCGCCGGCACCACACCCAGCAGGAAGATGCCGGAGGCGAAGACGATCGTCGACACGTGGATGACGAACCAGTACGACTGGAGCGCCGGCATCAGCGGCGAGACCTGGACGAAGAGCTTGAACTGGGCGAACGCAAGCAGCAGCACCATGACCAGGGTCAGGAAGAGCCCGAGCCGGCGTAGCGACGGCTGCTTCCAGAGCACCGCGAGCCAGGCCGCAGCCCCGATGAAGGTGACGGTCAGCACGAACTCGTACATGTTGCCCCAGGGCATCCGCTCGGCGGCGACGCCCCGGGTGACCACGGCGCCCAGGTGCAGGGCGACGGCGAGCGTGGTGAGCCAGGTGGCGATCCGCCCGGCCAGGGCGGCCCGGGCTGCCGAGCGGCTGAGCCGGCGCTCGGCCGGGGTGACCGGCTCCTCGACCGTCCCGCCGGCACCGCCGACGCCGGCGCCGACCAGCTCGCGGGCCGGGGTGGCCGCCTTCGCCGACACCGCCCGGGCGTTGCCGAGGGCGTACTCGACGGCATGGCTGATCATCGCGACGAGGTAGGTCAGGGTCGCGTACATGATCAGCTGGTCGGAGAGTGCGGACATCACTCGACTCCTTCTCGCGCCCGCTCGTCGGCGCTGACCGCGGCGACCAACTGGGCGAACTCGTCGGCGAACCCTGGATGCTCGGTGCGCGGCAGCCCACCGGCCTCCACCAAGCTACTACCGCTCGTCGGAGATCCACTGTCCGGGGGCGTGACCCGGAACCAGACCCGCCGCCGCCGGGCGAAGAGGGAGCCCATCAGGCCGGCGAGCAGCACCACGCAGGCGCCGAGCATCAGCGTCTGCCCGGGGGCGTACCGGACGGAGAGGGTGACGTACGGCTTGGTGCCGAGGAACTCCAGCGTGCTGCCGTCGTCCAGGGTCCACTTCTCGCCGAGGCCGAGCTTCTTCTCGCCGACCTGCTTGAGCTTGCCGTTGTCGACCTGCCGCTGGTCCAGCTTGTAGACCGACCCGGGGATGCCGGCGTCCAGCCCGAGGTTGCCCCGGTACGCGGCCAGCACCACCGCGGGGTTGCGCTCCTCGGGGAACTTCGACGTGACGAACGGCGCGGTGTCCGGGGCGGTCGGCAGGTAGAGCCCGTCGAAGGCGACCTGCTGGTCGGCGCCCCGCTTGCCGGTCTTCGGGTCGACGTTGGCGTCCGGGAAGGCGGCCACGCCCTCGCCGGTCAGGCCGATGTCGCCGGTGGTCAGGAACGGCACGGTGCTGGTCTGGGCGCGGCCGTACTTGTCGGTGTACTTCAGGATCGGGGCGTACCCGTGGCCCAGCAGGTAGACGTTGGCGGTGCCGAGCCGCAGCGGGGAGTTGACCGAGAAGTCGCCGTTCCGTTTCGACCCGTCCGGCTCGTCCACGGTCACCCTGGCCCGGAAGCTGGCCGGCTGCCCGGACGGGAGGTACGTCGCATGGAAGTCGTCCAGGGTGAGGCAGAACGGGGGCAGGTCGCCGCTGTCCACGCGCGGGCCGAGCGACGCCTCGCTGTACTGCTGCCGGGTGTTGCAGAAGGCGTTCTCCGCGCCGGCCACCAGCAGCCGGTTGCCGTGCCAGCCGTACCAGGAGCCGAGCGCGACCCCGAGCAGCAGGGCGACCAGCGAGGTGTGGAAGAGCAGGTTGCCGGTCTCCTTGAGGTAGCCCTTCTCGGCGGAGACCTCGTTGCCGCGGATTTCGACCCGCCAGCGGCGGCGGCGCAGCACGGCGGCGATGGCCGCCGGGTCGGCGGCGGCCGGGGCTTCCAGCACCGCGTGCTGGGGCAGCCGGTCCAGCCGCTTCGGCGCGGCCGGCGGCCGGGAGCGCAGCGCCCGCAGGTGGTCCCGCATCCGTGGCAGGACGCAGCCGACGAGCGAGGTGAAGAGCAGCAGGTAGATCGCGGAGAACCAGATCGAGCCGAAGACCTCGAAGGCGCCGATCCGGTCGAGCTTCGGGGCCAGGTCGGGGTGGTCGACGAAGTACTGGTTGACCTTCTCCGGGTTGACCCCGCGCTGCGGCAGCACCGAGCCGGGGATGGCGGCGACCGCGAGCAGGAAGAGCAGGATCAGCGCGGTACGCATGCTGGTCAGCTGCCGCCACGAGTTGCGCAGCAGGGCCAGCGCCGGGTTGACCCGCCGCCGGGGCGCCTCGGCGGGCGGCGTCGCCGGCCGGTCGTCCACGGTCGTCATCAGATGCTCACCTCGCCCACGCCGACGTGCGTCTGCAGCCAGATCACGAAGTCCTGCCAGCCGCCGGTGACCAGCGCCAGGCCGATCAGGATCAGCAGGGCGCCGCCGATCCGGGTCACCCAGCGGCTGTTGCGCCGGACGGCGCGGAAGACCCCGAGCAGGCGGTGGAAGCCCAGCCCGAAGACGACGAACGGTATCCCCAGCCCGAGGCAGTACGCCACGGCCAGCACCACCGCCCGGTCGGTGTTGCCGCCGACCGTGGCCATGCCGAGCACCGCGCCGAGCGTCGGGCCGGTGCAGGGCAGCCAGCTCAGCGCGAAGACCGCACCGAGGACCGGGGCGCCGAGCAGCCCGGCGGCCGGCAGGCGGTGGATCCGGAACTCGCGCTGCATCCCCGGCACCACGCCGAGGTAGCCGAGCCCGAGCACCACGACCAGCCCGCCGATGACGATCTCCAGCGCGCGCTCGTGCTGGAAGAAGACCTTGCCGACGCTGGAGAAGAGGATCGCGGTGGCGGTGAAGACGGCGGTGAAGCCTGCGATGAAGAGCAGCGTCCCGGCGAGCACCCGCCCCTTGACCGCGGCCGCCGGCCGGGCCGCTACGGCCACCCCGCCGGTCGCCACGGCGACCCCGCCGCCGGTCGGGGCAGCCTCCCCGGCAGCCGGTGCCGGCGCGGTCCGCGCCCGGCCCTCGAGGTCGGCGCCGGCCAGACCGGTGACGTACGACAGGTAGCCCGGCATCAGCGGCAGGACGCACGGGCTGAGGAAGCTGACCAGGCCGGCGAGCGCCGCCGCGCCGATCGCCAGCAGCAGCGGCCCGGACTGGGCGACCTCGCGGAACGTCTCGCCCATCAGCGGGATCCGGAGGCTGCTTGCTCGGCGGCGATCCGCTCGACGATGGGGCGCAGGCCGTCCTGGGTGACCGCGGCCCGGATCACCGTGGCGATCCGGCCGTCCCGGTCCAGGACCACGGTGGCCGGGATGGTGTTCGGCGGGATGTCCAGGGCCAGCGCGAGCCGGCTGGCCGGGTCGAAGAGGCTCGGGTAGGTGACCCGACCCTCCTCGAACGCGACCGCCTTGTCCTTGCTGTCCTGCACGTTGATGCCGAGGAAGGTCACCCCGGAAGCCTTGGTGGCCTGGTAGGTGGTCTCAAGGTCGTCCGCCTCGGCCCGGCAGGGCGCGCACCAGGAGCCCCAGAAGTTGAGCACCACGACCTGGCCGCGGGCCTGCGAGACGTCGTAGTTGCCGCCGGCGAGCAGCTCACCGGCGATCTTCGGGGCCGTCGAGCGCTGGTCCGGGGCGCACTCGACGATGCCGGCCTTGCTGGCGCACTTGCTCTCCTCGCTGCCGGAGGAGCAGCCGACCAGCGCCGTCCCGGCGGCGACGGCGGCGAGCAGGGCGGCGATGATCCTCCGGGAACGCATCAGGCTCCCTTGGCCGTCCGGGCGGTCGGCGAGATCGCGATCAGGTGCGCCGCCGGCTCGGAGTAGCCGATGCCGACGACCTTGCCGCCGTCGAAGTGGAACGAGGTGAGGCTGGCCAGCCCGCACTGCCGCTTACGCGGGTCGTGCCAGAGCCGCTTGCGCTCGACGTACCGGCGCAGCGTCCAGATCGGGAGCTGGTGGGAGACCAGCACGGCCTCGCGCCCCTCGGCGGCGACCCGGGCGGCGTGCAGGGCGGCGAACATCCGTTCGGCGATGGTCTGGTACGCCTCCCCCCAGGACGGGGTGACCGGGTCGCGCAGCACCCACCAGTTGCGCGGATCGCGGAACGAACCGTCGCCCGGGGAGACCTTCTTGCCCTCGAACCAGTTGGCGCTCTCGATCAGCCGCTCGTCCACCCCGACCGGGAGGCCGAACTGCGCCGCGATCGGCTCGGCGGTCTGCTGGGCGCGCTCCAGCGGGCTGGCCACCACGTGCACCACGTTCCGCTCGGCAAGCCCCTGCGCGGCCGCCTTGGCCATCTGGACGCCCAGCTCGGAGAGCCGGAACCCGGGCAGCCGGCCGTAGAGGACGCCCTCCGGGTTGTAGACCTCGCCGTGCCGCAGCACGTGGACCACCGTCTTGCTCACGTTCCCTACCCCCCGTGACCCGCCGCTGCCGCCGCCGTCGCCGCGCCCGGCAGGGCGGCGGCGATCTGCTCCAGGGCGGCGTCGTCCAGCGCCGCCGACACGAACCACGACTCGAACGCGCTCGGCGGCAGGTAGACGCCGGCGGCGAGCATCGCGTGGAAGAACGCCTTGAAGGCGGGCACCTGCTGGGTGCGCGCGCTGTCGTAGTCGACCACGTCGGCGTCGGTGAAGAAGATCGAGAACATGCTGCCCGCGTACGACAGACGGTGCGGGACCCCGGCGGCGGCCAGCGCGTCGCCGGCGAGCTTGCCCACGACGGCGGCCGTCTCGTCGAGCCGGCGGTAGAGCGCGTCGTCGGCGAGCCGCAGGGTGGCCAGGCCGGCGGCGCACGCGAGGGGGTTACCGGAGAGCGTGCCGGCCTGGTAGACCGGGCCGACCGGGGCGAGCCGCGCCATGATCTCCGTGCGCCCGCCGAAGGCCGCGGCGGGCAGGCCACCGCCCATGACCTTCCCGTACGTCCACAGGTCGGCGTCGCAGGCGTCGAGGCCGTGCCAGCCGGCGCGGGAGACCCGGAACCCGGTCATCACCTCGTCGACGATGAGCAGCGCGCCGTGCGCGTGGGCGATCCGGGCCAACTGCTGGTTGAAGCCGTCGCGGGGGGCGACCACGCCCATGTTGCCGGCGGCCGCCTCGGTGATGATCGCCGCGATGTGCGGCCCCTCGGCCGCGAAGGCCTCCTCCACCGCCCTGACGTCGTTGTACGGCAGCACGATGGTGTCGCCGGCCGCCGCGCCGGTCACCCCGGGCGAGTCGGGCAGGCCGAACGTCGCCACGCCGGAGCCGGCGGCGGCGAGCAGGGCGTCGGAGTGGCCGTGGTAGCAGCCGGCGAACTTGATGATCTTGGCTCGCCCGGTGAAGCCGCGGGCCAGCCGGATCGCCGACATGGTCGCCTCGGTGCCCGAGTTGACCAGCCGGACCTGCTCGACCGGGGTACGCGCGACGATCTCGGCGGCCAGCTCCACCTCGCCCGGCGTGGGCGTGCCGAAGCTGGTGCCGTACGCGGCGGCGGCCTGCACGGCCTCGACCACCTCGGGGTGCGCGTGGCCGAGGATCAGCGGCCCCCAGGAGCAGACCAGGTCGACGTAGCGCCGACCGTCGGCGTCGAACATCCAGGGACCCTCCCCCCGGACCATGAAGCGCGGGGTGCCGCCGACGGCACGGAACGCGCGCACGGGGGAGTTCACCCCGCCGGGCACGATGGCCTTGGCGCGGTCGAACAGGGCCTCGGAGGCCGGCGCGTCGGCCGGATAGCGGCCGGATCCGGCGGAAAAGGTATCGGTCACGATGCCGCCATTGTGTCAGCGCCGGCCGGCGAATCGGCAGCCACCCCGCACCGGGGTTACCGGGCTCACCCGCCACGCGGGACGGAGATCGGCGGCGGAGGGCGGCCGTCGCCCGGTCGGACCGCACAGTCGGGGGCCGCTCGGCGGGCCGGGTGGTCGAGATCGCGATAGGCTTACCGGGTGGATCGTACCGAACTGTCCATCACGGTACACCGGAGCGGCGATGAAGTGGTTCTTCGCCTGGCCGGTGAGATCGACATGCTCACGGCCGCCCAGCTGTCGGCAGTCGTCAATGAGGTGCTGGTCGACCCCCCGCCGCGCATCGTGCTCGACCTCGGCGGGGTGACCTTCTGCGACTCGCAGGGGCTCGGCACCCTCGTGGTGCTCAGCCGCAAGGCCAGCCACGCGCACTGCCTGCTGGTGCTGAGCAACGTCGGCGACTTCCTGCTCCGCGTCCTCGACATCACCGGCCTCCGCTCCGCCCTGATGATCCGCAACGAAACCGCCCCCTGACCCGGGGTCCAACCCCCGGGTCCCCCCCGCTGGTCAGGTGACGGGGGTGTCGCGGCGGCGGAAGGCGGTCAGGCCGACCGCCGCCATCAGCAGGGCGACGACGGACAGCAGCCAGAGCGGGGTGGCGTGCCAGTGGTCGCCCAGCACCTGCGGGGTGTGGGTGAACGGGGAGAGGTCAAGCAGCCACTGGCTGAGCTCCAGCACCGCGCCGAGCTGACCGAGCAGCACGCAGACCGCGAGCACCGCCCAGGCCGCCGGGGCGAACCGGGGCAGCAGCCCGTAGAGCAGCACCGCGAGGCCGGCCAGCACCCAGGCCGCCGGCAGCTGCGCCAACCCGGCCCCGACCATCCGGGGCAGCTCGCCCGGGACGTCGTGGACGCTGATCCCGTAGGTGAGGCCGGTCGCGAAACCGGTGACGGCGAGCACCACCGCCGGTCCGACCAGGGCGATCAGCGCGTGCGACAGGAGCCAGCGGGCCCGGGACACCCCGGTGGCCAGCAGCGGCTCGGCGCGCCCGTCGGTCTCCTCCGACCGCATCCGCAGCGCGGCCTGGATGCCGTAGCCGGCGGCGGCCAGCCCGGCCAGGCTCAACGTCGCCCCGAGGTACGCCTCGGCCAGCCCGGCGGCACCACCGATCCTGGTCATGATCTGCTCCAGCTGGGGGTTGCCCTCGACCGAGCTGCCGGCGGCCTTCGCCGCTCCGCCGAGAATCAGCCCGAGCAGGCCGAAGCCGACCGACCACCAGAGGATCTGCCCCCGATGCAGGCGCCAGGCCAGGCCGAACGGCCCGGCCAGGGCCCGCCCGGCGGTAGCCGGCCCGAGCCGGGGCGGCATCAGCCCGGCGCCCAGGTCGCGGCGCACCGACAGCGGGTACGCGACCGCGGCGAGCAGCGCGGACAGCACCAGCGGCAGCGCCAGCACCCACCACCGGTCGCCCTCGTACGCGCGGACGCGCGGGGCCCAGCCCAGCGGGGAGAGCCAGCTCAACCACTCCCGCTCCGCCGCGTCACCGGCGATGCGGAGCGCGAAGGCCACCCCGAGGACGGCGATCGCGATCCCCCGCGCCCCGCCCGCCGTCTCGGTGAGCTGGGCGGCGAGCCCGCCGACGGTGGCGAAGACGACGCCGACCAGCGCGCCGGCGAGCCCGTACGCCAGCGAGCCGGCGGCCGGCAGGCCGGTGGCGACCAGCCCGGCGGCGGTGAGCAGGCCGAGCAGCAGGTCGGCCGCGTACGTCACCAGCAGCGCGGCGGTCAGCCCGGCGTACCGGCCGAGCACGGTCCCGCCGAGCAGTTCCCGGCGGCCGGCCTCCTCCTCGGTCCGGGTGTGCCGGATGACGGTGAGCAGGCTGGCCAGCGCGATGATCACCAGCAGGAAGCCGCCGCGCTGGGCGGTCAGCGCCCCGACGCTCTCGCCGTACACCGGGCCGAGCAGCGCGACGATCGACGGGTTGCGGGCGGTGCCGGCGGCGTACGCGGCCCGCTCGGCGGCGGTCGGGAAGAGCGCGAAGAAGCTGGCCGCGTACGACATCGGCAGGACGGCGAGGATCAGCACCCAGAGCGGCAGCAGGACCCGGTCCCGCCGCAGGATCAGCCGGACCAGGTGGCGGGTGCCGGTGAGCGTGCTCATCGGGTCGCCTCGGTCCCGGTGGACTCGTAGTGCCGCAGGAACAGCTCCTCCAGCGTGGGCGGCTGGCTGACCAGGCTGCGTACGCCGATCTCGGTGAGCCGGCGCAGCGCGGCGTCCAGCGCGACGGTGTCCACGTCGAAGCGCACCCGGTTGCCCTCGACCCGCAGATCGTGCACGCCGGGCAGGGTGGCGAGGCCGTCCAGCGGGCCGGCCAGTTCGGCGTCGATCGAGGTGCGGTGCAGGTGGCGCAGCTCGCCGAGGGTGCCCGTCTCCACGTTCCGGCCGTTGCGGATGATCGTCACCCGGTCGCAGAGGGCCTCCACCTCGGCGAGGATGTGGCTGGAGAGCAGCACGGTTCGGCCGTCCTGCATCGCCCGGTGCACCCAGTGCTGGAAGACCTCCTCCATCAGCGGGTCCAGCCCGGAGGTGGGCTCGTCGAGGATGAGCAGCTCGACGTCGGAGGCGAGGGCGGCGACCAGGCCGACCTTCTGCCGGTTGCCCTTGGAGTAGGCCCGGCCCTTCTTGCGCGGGTCCAGCTCGAAGGACTCCAGCAGCTCGGCCCGACGTTTTGGGTCCAGCCCGCCGCGCATCCGACCGAGCAGGTCGATCACCTCGCCGCCGGAGAGGTGGGGCCAGAGGGTGACGTCACCGGGGACGTAGGCAAGCCGCCGGTGCAGGGCGACGGCGTCCCGCCAGGGGTCACCGCCGAGCAGTCGGACGGCCCCCGCGTCCGCCCGGAGCAGACCCAGCAGCACCCGCATGGTGGTCGACTTGCCGGAGCCGTTGGGGCCCAGGAAGCCGTGCACCTCGCCGGCACGGACGGAGAGGTCGAGTCCGTCGAGCGCCCGGGTCCGGCCGAAGGTCTTCACCAGGCCGCACACCTCAATCGGTGTTTCCATGTTTTGGAAGCTACGCTTGTTTCACAGACTTGTGAAGACTGTGAGATCTGAGGCACGATCGGGTCCACGACGCGCAACGAGGAGCAACCGCCGATGCCTGACGACCGCCACACCGCCCGGAACGACGAGGAGATCCACCTCTTCGTCGAACGGATGGCGATGGCCTTCGCGGACGTCGGGTTCCCCCGGATGGCAGCCCGGGTGCTCTTCACCGTGATGAGCGCCGACGGACCGCTCACCGCCGCCGAGATCGGCGAGCGGCTGGGGGTGAGCGCGGGGGCCGTCTCCGGGGCGGTCCGCTACCTCACCCAGTTCGCCATGCTGGTCCGCGAGCCAGTCAAGGGCTCCCGGCGAGACCGATACCGGATGCCGGACAACCCCTGGTACGAGGCGACGGTCACCAAGACCGGGCTCTACAAGAACTTCATCGACATCGCCACCGGCGGGGTGGACGCACTGGCCGGGCGGGCAACCCCGGGCGGCGAGCGGGTCAGCGAGATGCGGGACTTCTTCCTCTTCGTACAGGAGGAGATCGATTCCCTCGGCGAACGCTGGCGGGCCCGGCGCGCCGCGACGGGCCACGGCGGCCGGGCCGACGCCTGAGGCGTCAGGAGGTGCTGCCCCAGCGGGCCTGCTCGAGGAGGTCCACCGCGCGGTCCCGCGCCTCCGGGCCGTCGTCCGCGCGCAGCAGGCTGATGGCCTCGTCCACCGCGTCGGTGAGCACCCGCCACTGGGCGTCCCGCTCCCGCACCACGTCCGACTGGGCGGCGAGCTGCCGGGTCTTCACCCACAGCTCCACGAAGACCGACACCTTCGCCCGCAGCACCCATGGGTCGAACGGCTTGGTCAGGTAGTCCACCGCGCCGACCGCGTAGCCGCGCAGGGCGAGCTGGGCGTCCTTGTCCGCCGCGGTGAGGAAGATGATCGGCACGTGCCGGGTACGCTCCCGCCGCTTGATGTGGCTGGCCGTCTCGAAGCCGTCCATGTCCGGCATCTGCGCGTCGAGCAGGATCACCGCGAAGTCGTCCACCAGGAGCTGCTTCAGCGCCGCCTCGCCGCTCTCCACGGCGACCGACTGCACCGGGAGCCCCTGGAGGATCGCCTCCAGGGCCATCAGGTTCTCCCGCCGGTCGTCCACCAACAGCGCCTTGGCCGTCTGTGTCACGAATTCTCCTCGCCTAGGCTGCCGCTGATCCAGGACGCCATGAGCTCGATCAGCTCGTCCAGGTCTACCGGCTTGGTGATGTAGTCGCTGCCACCGGCCGCGAGCGCCGACTCCCGGTCCCCCGGCATCGCCTTCGCGGTCAGGAAGACGATCGGCAAGTCGGCGAAGCGGTGGTTGCGCCGGATCTGCCGGGTGGTCTCATACCCGTCCTGGTCCGGCATCATCGCGTCCATCAACACGATGTCCACCTCCGGATGCTCGGCCAGCAGGCGGACCCCGTCCGCCCCGTTGTCCGAGTACAACACGGTCATCCCGTGCAGTTCCAACGCGGAGGTCAGGGCGAAGACGTTGCGGACGTCGTCGTCGACGATCAGCACCGTCACCCCCTCCAGCCGCCGGGTCGCCGGGGTCTCCGGCGGCTGCGGCAACTCCATCGGCATGAGCAGCGACGACGGCAGGCCCGCGCGGCTCGGCGACGGCGGCTGCGGCGCCACCACCGCGTCCGGCGCCAGCACGTCCGGTACGAAGAGGGTGAACGTCGAGCCCTGCCCGGGCGTCGACGAGACGGTGATCGTGCCGCCCAGCAGCCGGGCCAGGTCCCGGCTGATCGACAGGCCCAGCCCGGTGCCGCCGTACCGGCGGCTGGTGGTGCCGTCGGCCTGCTGGAACGCCTCGAAGATCAGCGACAGCTTGTCGTCCGAGACCCCGATGCCCGTGTCGATCACCGAGAACGCGATGACCTGCCGAGCGTTCGTCAGCGCCGGGACGTCGAAGACCACGTTCTCCGCGGCCGGGGCGATCCGCAGCGTCACCGCGCCGTGGTCGGTGAACTTCACCGCGTTGGAAAGCAGGTTGCGCAGGATCTGCTGCAACCGCTGGGCGTCGGTGACCAGCGCCGGTGGCAGGTCCTTCGCGACCCGTACCTGGAAGTCGAGGCCCTTCTCCTCGGCCTGCGGGGCGAACGCCTGCTCGACGTACCCGCGGATCTCGGAGAAGCGGACCTCGGTCGGCTCGACGTCCATCCGACCCGCCTCGATCTTGGACAGGTCGAGGATGTCGTCGATCAGGCGGAGCAGGTCCGAACCGGCGCTGTGGATCGTCCGGGCGAACTCGATCTGCTTCCGGCTGAGGTTCTGCTCCGCGTTCTCGGCCAGCAACCGGGACAGCAGCAACAGCGAGTTCAGCGGCGTACGCAGCTCGTGGCTCATGTTCGCCAGGAACTCCGACTTGTACGCCGACGCCCGGGTGAGCTGCTGCGCCTTATCCTCCAAGCCGAGCCGGGCCAGCTCGATCTCCCGGTTCTTCGTCTCGATGTTCCCCTTCTGCTCGGAGAGCAGCTGGGCCTTGTCCTCCAGCTCGGCGTTGGTCCGCTGCAACTCGGCCGACTGCTCCTGCAGCTCGTGGGCCAGCCGCTGGGACTGGGCCAGCAGCTCCTCCGTACGGCGGTTGGCCTGGATGGTGTTCACCGCCAGACCGAGGGTGAGCACCAGCCGCTCCAGGAACGACAGGTGCAGCTCCGAGAAGGGGGTCACGCTGGCGAACTCGATCACGCCGAGCAGCTCGCCCTCGAAGAGCACCGGGAGCACCACCAGGTCCGCCGGAGGCGTCTCGGCCAGCCCCGAGCGGAGGACGAGCCGACCGTCGGGCTGGGCGTTGACCCGGATGGTTCGGCGGGAGAGCGCGGCCTGCCCGACCAGCCCCTCCCCCGGACCGAAGGTCACGTCGTGTCCCCGCGCCACGTAGCCGTACGCCGCGGTCAGCCGCAGCCGCATGCTGCCGTCGGAGCTGTCCGTCAGGAAGAACGCGCCGAGCTGCGCGTCGACCAGCGGGGTCACCTCCATCATGATCATGCGGCAGACCTCGCCGAGGTCGCGCTGGCCCTGGAGCAGACCACTGATCCGGGCCAGATTGGAGTCCAGCCAGCCCTGCTCGGCGTTCTTCTTGGTCGTCTCCCGCAGGGTGACGATCATCTGGTTGATGTTGTCCTTCAGCTCGGCGACCTCGCCCTGCGCCTTGACCGCGATCCGCTGGGTCAGGTCGCCCCGGGTCACCGAGGTGGAGACCTGGGCGATCGCCCGGAGCTGGGTGGTGAGGGTCGAGGCGAGCTGGTTGACGTTCTCGGTCAGGTCCCGCCAGGTGCCGGAGACGCCCTTCACCTGCGCCTGACCGCCCAGCTTGCCCTCGATGCCGACCTCACGGGCCACCCGGGTCACCTCGTCAGCGAACGACGAGAGCTGGTCGACCATGGTGTTGACGGTGCTCTTCAGCTCCAGGATCTCGCCCTGGGCGTCCACGGTGATCTTCTGGCCGAGGTCGCCCTTGGCCACGGCGGTCGTGACCGAGGCGATGTTCCGCACCTGGGCGGTCAGGTTCGACGCCATCGAGTTCACGTTGTCCGTCAGGTCCCGCCACGTACCCGAAACGCCCCGGACCTCCGCCTGGCCACCGAGCTTGCCCTCGGTGCCCACCTCACGGGCCACCCGGGTCACCTCGTCCGCGAACGACGACAGCTGGTCCACCATCGTGTTCACCGTCGACTTCAGCTCCAGGATCTCGCCCTGCGCGTCGACGGTGATCTTCTGCGACAGGTCGCCCTTCGCCACCGCGGTGGAGACCTGGGCGATGTTGCGCACCTGGGCGGTCAGGTTGGACGCCATCGAGTTGACGTTGTCGGTCAGGTCGCGCCAGGTGCCGGCGACGCCGCGTACCTGGGCCTGGCCGCCGAGCTTGCCCTCGGTGCCCACCTCGCGGGCCACCCGGGTCACCTCGTCCGCGAACGACGAAAGCTGGTCCACCATCGTGTTGACCGTCGACTTCAGCTCCAGGATCTCGCCCCGCGCGTCCACCGTGATCTTCTGCGACAGATCACCCTTCGCGACGGCCGTGGAGACCTGCGAGATGTTGCGGACCTGGCTGGTCAGGTTGCCGGCGAGCTGGTTGACGTTCTCCGTCAGGTCCCGCCAGGTGCCGGAGACGCCCCGCACCTGAGCCTGACCACCCAGCTTCCCCTCGGTGCCCACCTCGCGGGCCACCCGGGTCACCT